>JALRJG010000082.1 GCA_023261215.1 Pseudomonadales bacterium
CTGTTTTGCGCGTTTAAAGCCATCAAATTCATCAAGCGCCAGAGCGCTTGTGAGTTCTCTGGCACGGTCGGCCCTGAAATTTCCAAAGATGACCACATCGTCGTCTTCGATCAGATGGTCTTGCCAACGGCCGATTAAGGTTGGTTCAACAAATTCGTCGGTCTCTCCTCGAGCATAGGCGGCTTCGAGCGCGGCCAAGCCAGACACAGATTCGTAGGCTGCCACACCTTGGGTCAGCATCTCGTAGGCCTTAGCCACTCGGTCCCACCGTTGGTCACGATCCATGGCAAAAAAGCGGCCACACACGGTGCCCAATCGAATATGTGAACGGTGGCCAATGTGATCTTCTAAGGCTTGGAGCGAGTGCGCCGCGGACTGTGGCGGGACATCACGACCATCCAAAAAAGCGTGGACCACGATATGAGTTGCCTCGCACTGGTCTGCGAGGTCAATTAAGGCGAAAAGCTGATCCTCGTGACTATGTACGCCGCCTGGTGACAGCATGCCAAGGATGTGAACCTTCCGTTTTGCCGCTCTGAGGGCACTAACGAGGATCTCATTGCGCAAAAAGCTTTGATCCTCTATCGCTTGGTTGATTCGAGTGAAATCCTGGTGGACGACTCGACCAGCACCAAGATTCATATGGCCAACCTCCGAGTTGCCCATCTGCCCTGCCGGAAGACCAACATCAAGCCCGGAACCCGAAATAAGGCCCCATGTGCCTTCTTTGAGTCGGTCAAAATGCGGTGTTTTAGCGAGCGCGACCGCGTTGTTGGTTGGGTCTTCTCGGTGTCCGAACCCATCCAAAATAATCAGAGCGGTGGTGGATCTCTGGCTCATAGGTCATCTAATGGTGAAAACGCTATGTTAGCGCTTTATCACCAGACGATAAATAAACGGTTGATTCGGTGATGCTGAGTGAACCAAGCAAGCGTGTATAATCACGCCTTTTTTCAGGGGTAGGCCCTTGGTGGATCAGTTAATTGAGTTTATCGGCAACCATCCGCTACTGGTCGGGGCGTTTGTTTTCTTTATCGTCGCCTTGATTGTGACCGAAGGTCGTAAGGGCGGGCGAGGCGTCACGGTTCAGGAACTGGTGCGGATGGTTAACCATGAGTCGGCTGTGGTGGTGGATCTTCGAGATCGTAAGGAGTTCTCGTCTGGGCATATCGCAGGCGCGATCAATGTGCCTTACGCCAGTCTCGCCAGTCGGAAGGACGAGCTCAAAAGCCATCAGGACAAGCCGGTGATTTTGGTGTGTAAGATCGGCCAACACGCGAGCGCGGCAGGAAGTCAGCTGATCAAGGAAGGGTTTTCAGATGTTCGCCGTCTTTCAGGCGGGATGGCCGAATGGCTGAATGCCAACTTGCCGTTGGTGAAGAATTAAGGTCAGCGAAAGATCTCAGATCGAGCCTGCTGAGGCTAAAAGAAGAAACCATGAGCCGAATCACGATCTACACCACACGATATTGCCCGTTTTGTATTCGTGCCAAGATGTTGCTCGAACACAAGGGACAACCTTTCGATGAGATCCCCGTCGATGCCGACCCCGTGCGTCGCGCTGAGATGCAAACACGATCAGGTCGCCACACGGTGCCGCAGATCTGGATCAGTGGTCATCACGTGGGCGGTTGCGATGAGCTTTTTGCACTCGAAATGAGTGGGCGGTTGGACGCATTGCTAAAAGGAGACAACCATGAGTGAAGCAGGCGATAGCCAGCCTAAATTCGCGATTCAGCGAGTCTATGTCAAGGATATTTCTTTTGAATCTCCCGGCGCACCTGAGACTTTCAGGGTTCAGGGTAAGCCATCGGTGAATCTTGATCTCAACACAAAGAACCAGGCCTTGGGTGAGGGGCTTTGGGAAGTCAATTTAACGCTGACCCTAACCGCCAAGTCTGAAGACGAGAAAACCTTGTACCTCGCGGAGGTCCAGCAAGCAGGTATCTTTGAAATCAGCGGTTTGCAGCCCGAGATGATTGAGCAGACGCTGGCCAGCCTTTGCCCAAGTATCCTGTTCCCCTACGCCAGGGAAAATATTGACGGTCTGATTGTGAAAGGGACGTTCCCGCCGCTCATGCTCGCGCCCGTGAATTTCGATGCATTGTATGAGCAGGCGAAGCTGGCGAAAGAGCGGCAAGAAGCGTCGGTGCAGTAGCCTGCCTGGCCAGCTCTGGCCGCCTTCCGGCGGCGCAAGCGGGCTAAAGCGTCTTTTCCAAGAAGCCTTTTTTTAACGCAGCCTGTTCTAAGGCGCGGACGCACCTGGGCATCCGAGCTGGCGCCAAGCCTCAAAAGCCACGATGGCGACCGCATTGGAGAGGTTGAGTGATCGGCTCCCTTGTTGCATTGGGATTTTGATGACTTCATCAAAACGGTCTGAAAAGAGCAATGGCTCGGGAATGCCGCGGGTTTCAGGGCCAAAAACCACAAGGTCATTCTTAGCGAATTCGAACCGATCCAATCGGGCTTGTCCCTTGGTTGAGATGGCCAGCACCCGATGCGGCGTGATCCGGGTGATGGCGGTATTCAGATCGGGGTGAATTTTGACTGCGGCGTACTCCTGATAATCAAGCGCCGCGCGCCTCAATAATTTTTCGTCCATAGAGAAGCCGAGCGGCTCTATGAGATGGAGTGGCAGCCCGAAATTAGCGCAAAGACGGATGATGTTGCCAGTGTTAGGCGGAATCTCCGGCTCGTACAAAGCGATCGAGAACATAAGTCAAAGCCTAGGCCTTCGGAGCAATCAGGTCGGTGAATCTAAGCGTCGTCTGCGTCGCCCTGGTCCATGCCGAGCTCCTGCATTTTTCGAGTCAGAGTATTTCGCCCCCAACCCAGCAAAACGGAAGCATCCCGCTTACGACCTGCTGTTTCATCAAGCGCGGCTTCGATCATCACTCGTTCGAACTGAGGTTGGGCTTCCGCAAGCAGGCCTTCGCTTGAGAAGGCTCTGGACTTGAGCTTTGACTGAGCCCAACGTTTGAGCTGACGATCCCAAGATTGCTCAGAACCCTGGGCGTGATTGGCGTCCGATTTCAGTTCGAGTGGCAGGTCTTCCAGCAATACTTCCCTGCCCGTGGCCATCACGGTAATCCAACGAGAGAAGTTCTCGAGTTGTCGAACGTTACCTTGCCAAGGCAAGTCCGTCAGGTAGGCCATGGTTTCCTCCGGAATCACCTTCACCTCTTCTCCAAGCTCTCTTGCCGCCTGCACGAGGAAGTGTTCCAACAGCAATGGGATGTCTTCACTGCGGTCGCAGAGGTTCGGCAAATGAATGCGAATGACATTCAAACGGTGGAAAAGGTCTTCGCGAAATCGGTTTTCGCTGACCAAGGTTTCCAAGTCCTGGTGTGTTGCAGCGATGATTCTGACATCTGCAGAAAGGGGCTCGTGCCCGCCGACTCGATAATATTTGCCATCAGATAAGACCCTCAACAAGCGAGTCTGAGCTTCGGCTGGCATGTCGCCAATCTCGTCGAGGAACAAGGTGCCTCCCCGGGCCTGCTCGAAACGACCAACGCGCGCTTGATTGGCGCCCGTAAAGGCGCCTTTTTCATGCCCGAACAATTCGGACTCAATCAAGTCTTGCGGGATTGCGGCCATGTTGAGCGCGACAAAGGGGCCTTCACGGCGGAGACTGTGTCGATGTAACGCGTGGGCGACGAGCTCTTTTCCGGTGCCTGATTGACCATTAATCAAAACGGTTACGTTCGACTTAGAGAGGCGGCCGATCGCTCGGAAAACCTCCTGCATGGCGGGCGCTTTACCGATAATTTCAGTCGGTGGCTGCTCAATCGATGGTGCAGATGTCTCCTGGGACCGGCTGTGTTCGATGAGCGCACGTTTCACGATAGAGACGGCTTCATCTACCTCAAAGGGTTTGGGAATATATTCGAATGCGCCGCCTTGTATCGAAGCCACCGCGCTGTCGAGATCGGAGTGGGCGGTCATGATGATCACGGGCAGCTCAGGGTGGCTTTCTCGAAGCTGCGATAGCAGCTCGAGCCCATCAAGCCCTTCCATGCGAATATCGCTCACGATGACGTCTGGCTTGTCGCTGTGCATTCCGGTGAGCAACGCTTCTGCGGACTCGAAACACGTGACGTCAATACCCTCCTTGGAAAGCGCCTTGTCCAAAACCCATCGGATCGATTTTTCATCGTCAGCGACCCAGACTCTGCTCATGGTGTTCATAGTGTGGGTAACTCCAAAGGAATGATGATGATGAACTCGGTGCGACCGGGTTCTGAGTTCAGCTCAATGATGCCGCGGTGTTGCCGAACAATGGTGTGCGCGAGGCTGAGGCCGAGTCCCGTACCCGAGGGGCGACCAGAAATCATCGGCAAAAAGAGATGGTCTTTAAGGCTGTCGGGAATCCCGGGACCGTTATCCAGAAATTCAATTCGGAGTACGTTGCGATGGCGATGGGCCGCGATTGTGAACTGGCGCTCAGTTCGCGTTCGGATCGTCATCCTTGCATTCTCTCGTTGATCGAGGGCCTGCATGGCATTCCTAAGAATATTCAGCACGGCTTGGAAGATCAGGTCGCTATCCATCAACAACTCGGGGATGCTGGGATCGTAGTCGCGCGTGATGTCTAGCGGGTAATCCGCCTCCAATTCAATAAGTTTTCGGGCCCGCTCTAAAATTTCATGGATGTTACCGGACTTCATCTCGGTGGGTGCATTGGGCCCTAGCATCTTATCAACCAAGGTTTTGAGTCGGTCGGTTTCTTCGATGATGATGCCGGTGTACTCAAGCAGCTCGGCATTGGGTAATTCGCCGGCGAGCAGTTGCGCAGAGCCGCGAATGCCCCCCAAAGGGTTTTTAATTTCGTGCGCCAGTCCTCGCATGATTTGGTGTGTCGCTTCCTGGTGCTCTCGCGTGAGTGCGTCACGGTCGATGCGCATGTAGCGATCCACAGGCATGAGCTCGAGTAACAATCTGGGCCACTCATTCTCTGAGATTGGCGTAATCGTGAAATCCACCGTCACACTATGGGTGGATGCCAGGTGAATTTGTTTCTGGCGATGGGTATAGGTTTGGCCAGTCTGTAATGATTCGTAGAGAAGCGATTCAATCCCTTTCCAGCCGGGGACTTTTGCGGGCAAACGCTGCCCTTTAACTCGCTTTTCAGACAGTTCGAGCAAACTTTCGGCTGCTTGATTAATGAACATGACCTCGAGCTCGTGGTTCAAAAGCACGATGGCGGTATTGAGACTGTTGATGACCACGTCTTGCACGGTTTGGCTGCTCTGTAGGTTCAGTGACTCTGGCGTGAATGCGGTTTGAATGTTCATGACGGCTGTGGAGCAAAAAGCGCACCAAGTTAAGACCCGCCGGTGTGCCTAGAATGCTCGGAAAAATGGCGGGTCGTCCGCGCCGCCCAGATTCTAACGCACCATTTTGGTGCCTTCTAGCGTGATCGGTGGGGTGTTAAGCGTCGAACGTCGAGGGTAATGGGGCGGGTTACCACTAGAGGCGAAGGGTTTTGCGCCTCATAGACTGCGAGGTCGAATTGATGTTCCCCACGCGGAACGTCGGCAAGGGTGATGCGGCCTGCGTTGACCGGCTGAAGATCGAAGCCATCCATCCTGATCCATAGTGAGTGCCCACTATCTAATTTTCTATCTATTTGTATAGTGAAACTTAGCTGGCCTTTGAGCGCTTGAACGCGTGGACCCGGCTGCTCGCTGATTAATTGCAACCGATAGCTTGGGGCGGCCATTGCGCCTGCCCATGACAAGCCGAAGCAACATAACAGAAGCAGGTTCATCAGCCGTGTGTTCATAGCTGGATGCCAAACCAAAGGTGAATAGGCAGTCTACTCGGACCCTTGACGTTTTCAATTCCTGCGGGTGAGCGATCTCATCGACGAGTGATCAGAGGCGAGTGCGAACGCGTTAGGAATCAGCGCCTTCAACCCTTTGGTTGTCCCAATCGAGACTGAAGGGAAAGCCACTGACTTCGCCTGCGTCTTTTGAAAGATTCCGAGCCGTAAGGAGGCAGAGCGATGATGCCCAGCAGGGGGAAAGTATGCGCGTCTAGGTTGACATGCGTTGATTTTGGTTGATCGGTGGATGGCAGATGCACCTCCTCAGAGCGCCATGCGGTCTCGCGCTTTGCCAGAGTCGCTGCATCGATAGGGTAATGCGCGATTGACGGAGGAACGCTCTCACCTTTCCAGCCTTTCGACTTGGTCGGGATAGGTAACGGGGTCTGGAGGGTAGGTTCCTTGCGCCTATGAGGATCAGCTGGACGCAAATCCGGCGCATAAAAAAGGGAGGCAAGCCTCCCTTTTCTACTTGGCGCGATGACTCTCACAACAACCCACGTCAGCAGACGTAACCTAGGCCAACGCCTCTTTCGTGGTTTTAATGATGGCGGCAGAGACCTTGTAGGGGTCTGCATTGGACGCCGTTCGGCGATCTTCCAAGCGGCCCTTCCAGCCGTCAACAACGGTGGATACCGGGATTCGAATGCTCGCGCCGCGGTCAGAAACACCATAGCTGAACTGATCGATCGACTGCGTTTCATGCTTGCCCGTCAGTCTTTGCTCGTTATGAGCGCCATAGACACTCATATGACGCTCAATGTTCTTGCCGAAGTTTTCACAGATTTTTGTGAAAACTGACTCGTCGCCCAGATCGCGCATCGCGCCATTAGAGAAGTTGGCGTGCATGCCCGAGCCGTTCCAGTCGGTGTCGCCAAGGGGCTTGGGATGCCAGTTAATGCCGAGTCCATATTTTTCGGCAGTTCGCTCTAGAAGATAGCGGGCAACCCAGATTTGGTCACCGGCGCTATGGGCGCCCTTGGCGAAAATCTGAAATTCCCACTGACCTGCGGCAACCTCTGCGTTAATGCCTTCAACGTTCAATCCCGCTTCTAGGCAAAGGTCCAAGTGCTCCTCGACGCAATCCCGCCCGTAAGCGTTCGTGGCACCCACGCTGCAGTAGTAAGGGCCCTGGGGGCGGGGGTAACCGCCCTCGGGGAAACCGGGCGGGAGATCAGTCTGTGGATCCCACAGGAAGTACTCTTGCTCGAAACCGAACCAGAAATCAGCGTCATCATCATCGATCGTCGCACGGCCATTGGATTCATGGGGTGAGCCATCGGGGTTCAGCACCTC
>JALRJG010000083.1 GCA_023261215.1 Pseudomonadales bacterium
AAGGCGTATTTGTTTTTGGGGACGTAACCCAACTCTTCACAGAGCGGAAGGTAGATGTAGGCTTCGGTGTCGCAGGCGGCGCCGGGATAGCGATTCCAATACCAGGTGCCACCAAAGTCGCTGCCTTTTTCGATGAGCCTGATGTCATCAAAGCCCGCCTCCTTAAATCGAGCTCCGGTCAGCAGACCGCCGAAACCGCCACCAATAATGATGATCTGGGTATGATCGGTGTAGGGTTCGCGCTCGGTGGACTCCTCAATGTAAGGGTCATCAATGTAATTGGCATAGTCACCGACTACCTCGATGTACTGCGCATTGCCATCGGCACGCATTCGCTTATCGCGCTCCAAGCGATACTTTTCGCGCAGAGTGTCCGGATCGAAGGGGAGTTTGGCCGCTCGCTCTGCGTCCATGGGCACGGTCCTTAAGATCAAAGCATGGGCCTGAGTAGAGCACAAAAGAAAAGGCACGTTAAGCAGCCTATTTCCGAGGTCTGCGTGAATTTGATTCAGCTGCAAAGAGCGATTTCGTGTGCGGCGCGATAGTACGGTGGAACTCGTGACTTTGCCCTGAGCAAGCAACACGAAAGCCTCTGGTTTACACGACCTCGCTAAATCCATGGCGATCCAGCGGCTGGGTCAACGTCGCGTGATCGAAGCCGCTCGCTCAAAACGTCTTTGAATAGGCGGCTTAAGGCAAACTCGTATTGAAAACTCAGATGAGATCAAGCCATCGGTCAATGCACTTGAGTGAAATTTGATGGCTCAAGAGGAAGGTGCGCTTCACGCGATGAGTCGGTTGGATCATCAGCTTCCCGCGATCCCTGCTTCTTTGCCTCGTTACGATCTTTGTCGAGTGTGCTCGTCAAGCACCATGATGATCGGAGCGAGCATCCGATGGCAGGGTCAAAGACGGCTGCAACTCTCAGACTTTGGTTTGTGGGTGCCTCAATGATCAGGGTAGGTAAAGGGTCCCGCTTGCAACGAGCACGGCCGCACCGCACAACTCGACCCGGTTATCTTGAATGCTGACCGTTAACTCACCACCTCGTTTTGAGAGTTGTTTCGCTTGCATGTGATCCTTGCCTAGTCGTTGAGACCAGTAGGGCCCAAGGCAACAATGCGCCGAGCCCGTCACTGGGTCTTCATCAACACCCAGCCCAGGCGCGAAAAACCGCGACACGAAATCGACCCCAGGTTGATCAGACGTGGAGGTCACGATGATGCCTCGGTAGTCCTTGCGGCGAAGTGCGGAGAAATCGGGCTCTAATTCGGCGACTGTCGATTCTTGATCGAGCACGATCAGGATGTCGAAAATGGATCGCGCGAAGTCAGTGCAACCACTCAGCCCGAGACCTTGAAGAATTTCGGCATCCGTATCTGTGGTGGTGGGCGGTGTTGCAGGAAAATTGAGACGAAATTGCTCGCCGATGTGCTCGCAGCCTAATTCACCGCTTCGGGTACTAAATCGGTAGTGGCGCATGGTTCCACCATCCCGATGATGCAGGGCAAAGGCTGCAGCGAGGGTTGCATGGCCGCAGAGATCAACCTCGGCAAGGGGCGTGAACCAGCGTAGGTCATAATGATCCCCTGCTTCGAGCAAGAACGCGGTTTCCGAAAGATTGAATTCAGCCGCGATCGCCTGCAGGGTGGTGTCGCTGGCCGGCTCAGGCAGAAAGCACACCGAAGCGGGATTGCCCCGAAAAACGTTCGAAGTGAAGGCGTCAACCAGCAGGTAAGGAATGTCCATCATGGGCGGAGTCTAGTCAGCAGGCCAACGAGCCCCAACATGATGCCCTGGAAATCGCTGAAAAGCATGCCCGTTGACGGACGCGCTCCCGAAGGGGGGTAGGCGAGTGTGCGCCGGGTGATGGCGCGCAATGCGTGGTCGCGCAACGTCGATCTAGCGGATCTCAGTCAGTCTTGTTCCATCGACCAGGTCTTGCTGGTCTCTCTTGCAAGCTCCCATTCGGAGAGATCTTCTATGGGCCGCAGTCGTGGCAACGGGCGTTTAATCTCGGGCGTATTTTCCGCGTGGGTAATATGGGTGATGGCGGGTTGAGCATTCATGGCTGCAGTCTTGATGATGTCGAAGGTGAGAAAGTTAGCAGCGAAGAAGGCATTAAAAAAAAGAATAAATTACATCTAATATATTCCTTTAGCTCATGATAAAGCCTTAGTGGATCGCTGATGCCCGCCATGTGTGATGGGGTAAAGACTCGCGAGGTGCTTTACTATGAGGTGGTCGGGGAGGGTCAAATCCAGGAGGTGATCATCACGGGGCTAATGAGCTCTCAGGGCGCCACCCTCAGAGACTTCATGGAGCAATCGATCGAGTGAGCGACGTTCAAGCAACCCAACACAGGACCTCGTCACCTGAAGCGCTAGGCAAGGCTTCGGTGCTTATTGCAGGTGCGGGCATTGGCGGGCTTTGCGCCGCGATCGCGTTTGCGCGAGCGGGCGTCCCTGTTCAAGTCTTTGAGCAGCAACCGTTGCCCGTGACGGTGGGGGCAGGGATTCAACTCAGTCCCAATGCCACACGAGTTTTGGCATCGCTTGAGTTACTTGATCCAATCGCGAGGGTGGCGACTCGCCCGCAGGCGCTGGAGACACGGAGCTATCGGTCTGGCCGCGTCATCGCTCGACACGAACTCAATGCCGAGTGGACTAACACCATGGGCGCGCCCTATCTGCATGTTTATCGCCCAGACCTGATGCGGGTGTTGATAGAACAAGTGGCGGGCTATCCCAATATCCACCTAGCTTGGGGTACCCGGGTCGATGCCTTTCGCGAGGATGACGGGGGCGTCTCCGTGATAACTGAGAAGGGGGAATTCACCGGCGCGGTTCTAATCGGAGCGGATGGCATTCACTCGAGGGTGGCGAGCGGGCTTTTCCCTGATGTCAGTCCGACTTACACGGGTCAAACCGCCTATCGAGCGCTCGTTAGAGCAGACCAATTGCCACCGGGACATTACCCGGTTCAAGCGACGGTCTATTGGGGGCCGGGGCGACACATCGTGTCTTACTTCGTGGGCGACTACATGAACCTGGTTTGCGTCGTCGAGGGCGAAGCGCCGGGAAAGGAATCGTGGGTTGAACCCGCTTCGAAAGCGGCCATGCTGGCGCATTTTAAGGCCTGGCATGAGCCGCTTGTTCGTCTGCTTGAGCGTGCTGATCCTGAGACGATCTATAAATGGTCGCTTTATGATCGACCCCCGCTTCCTGCCTGGAGTCGAAGTCGAGTCACGCTGCTGGGTGATGCTTGCCATGCGATGTTGCCCTTTCTGGCGCAAGGCGCCGCGATGGCGATAGAAGATGCTGGGGTGTTGAGTGCACTGGTCACGCCCATGCTTGCGAATCGCAAGGTGGACGGCGTCGCGCTTCGGTCTGCACTACAGGACTATGATCAATTGCGTCTGGCGCGAACCCACTGGGTCCAAGCTGGCGCTCGACGCAACGCGACGGTATTTCATCTCAAGGGAATCGCGGCATGGCTCAGAAATCGCGCCGCAGCCAAGGCCGGCCATCGTACGCTCGATCGTCTCTATCGTTTTGATGTGGAGACAAACCTTCGTAATTTCCTAGCGCAGAAAAAATAATAGCCCGATCTTGACTCGCATGCCCCGCTCAGGCGCAATGCAGCCATGCCGATCGATTCAACAACCATAGGGCCCTTGTCGGGCGCCCGAATTATTGATCTCTCTGCCGTGGTTTCTGGGCCTATGGCAGCCGTGGTGTTGGCCGATCAAGGCGCTGAGGTGATCAAAATCGAACCGCCTGGATGGGGCGATGGGGTTCGCTATCTCGGTGCCAGTCGAGGAGGCGTTAGCGCTATTTTTTCACTGATTAACCGCAACAAAAAATCGGTGGCGATCAATCTGAAGCATGCAGAGGGTCGCTTGATCGTAAGACGTCTGCTCGCTGAAGCAGATGGTTTGATGCACAACTATCGGCCTGGAAAGATGGAAAAATTGGGGTTGGGTTACCATGACCTCGTGGCCGAGTTCCCCGACCTTATTTATCTCGCAATCAGCGGGATGGGTGACATCGGACCTTATGCCGGGCAGAAGGTTTATGACTATGTGATCCAGGGATTGTCCGGCATTCTCGAGGCTCAGGCCACGCGAGACCGTTACGAGATGGTGCGAACGATCATCTTTGACAAAGTCACCGCATTGACTGCCGCGCAAGCGATGACTGCTGCGCTCTATAACAAAGCGGTTGGTCGAGGCGGCACGCTTGTCAAAGTCTCGATGCTTGATGCTGGCATCTACTTTAACTGGCCAGATTTAATGTGGAATGAATCGTTTGTCGGCGACGATGTGTATTACTCAGGCGATCTTGCCGATCAGTATGCCGTGAGTACGACCGCCGATGGCGCGATTGTTTCTCATCGGTTGAATGGTGCGGTGGATGAGTACGACACAGAGTCCCTACTGAATCTGTTTGCCCAACATGAGATCCCGGTGGCGCGAGTGAATGGTCGTCGGGATGTGTTGAGTGATCCTCAGGTCGTTGCCCAAGGAACGCTACGAGAAGTGGAACATCCAGAGGCAGGGCGGATGATCCAGCCTCGACCCCCCTCAAGGTTTGGCCGTCTGGAAGCGTTTCCTGAGCGACCTTCGCCGGGCTTAGGGGATCATACGGATGATGTGCTGAGCACGCTCGGCTATAGCCAACAAGACATCACGACACTGCGTGAGCAAGGAGCCATAGGGTGAGTCAGGGACAAGCAGGCACGGGTGAAGTGCTCTCATTGGCAGGAACGAAACCGGCCTCACCGCTGGGGTATTACAGTTGGACTTTCGGTCAATTTGCCCGAGATCCGTTTTACATCCTCGTGGTGATCTATATTTTCTTTCCTTACTTCTCTAGCGTGGTGGTGGGTGACCCCGTTCGAGGGCAAACGTTGATCGGGTACCTGAACGCGACCTCCGGTGCGATTCTCGCAGCAACCATTCCTTTTTTGGGGGCCGTGGCGGATAAGCAGGGCCGGCGAAAACCATGGATCGCAGTGACCGTTTTATTGATGTCGATCGGCGCGTGCTGCTTATGGTGGGTGACGCCGGCAGCGAGTGATGCACTCATCTACCGCACCTTTGCTTTGATGCTGTTGATCAATTTGTCCTTTGCCTATTCCGAAGTCTTCCATAACGCGATGCTGCCCTCGATCACGCCAAGTAATCGGGCGGGCGTGGTTTCGGGTCTCGCCTTCGCGCTCGGGAATCTGGGTGGCGTGTCGCTCATGTTGCTGGTGCTGATTGCGTTTGCCTTACCGGGTGTTCAACCCTGGGACTGGCTGCCAGACGCGCCGCTGTTTGGAATTGATCACGCGAGCCACGAACACGATCGAATCACCGGGCCGATTTCTGGCGTTTGGATGTTTCTGCTGACTCTACCCGTTCTGTTCTTCACGCCCGATGCGCCAGCGACTGGCTGGCGATTTGCTGAGGCAGCAAAAGCAGGGATCCAAGATGTGATTGAAACAGTTAAGCAGGTCAGTCATTACAAAAATGTGGCGATCTATTTATTGGCGCGCATGTTGTACAACGACGGCATGGTGGGCGTGTTGATCTTTGGCGGCGTCTACGCAGCTGGCAATTTCGAATGGGACACGATTTCGCTCTTGATCTTTGGGCTCTTCACGAGTGTGACCGCTATGTTTGGTGCTTACCTTGGCGGTTTGGTTGACGACAGACTTGGGTCGTTACGGACGCTGAAAGTCTGTGTTCCCATGACCTCGTTGATACTCTTGTTGCTGGTCTCGATTCAGCCTGATCGCATTGGCTACGTGTTTGCCGTGAGTACTGACCCAGTGTGGGCGTTCCCGTACTTTTCCACGCCTGCAGAATTGATCTACTTTGCAACCAATCAGATTTTCGCCATTTTCTTTGTCACGGCGCTTTCAGCGTCACGTACTTTGATGGCCAGAATTTCGCCGCCAGATCGAGCCACACAGTTCTTCGGGCTCTACGGGCTGTCTGGGTCGGTTACCGCGTTCTTGGCACCGCTCTTGGTGGCGACCACAACCCAGTTCTCCCAGTCCCAGCGTTGGGGCTTTGCGTCTCTTTTTGTTCTGATTCTGCTCGGCGGGCTGATGCTCTTTTGGGTTGAAGAGAAACGGGCGACTTCGCCGGACTGATCCAACGTCGGCGTGGGCTGCTTGGGTCAGGCTGTGGTGGTTCAAAGAGCTGCGATCACGGCTGAATGCGCCGGTCCAGAGTGTTCGATGCAGGAATCATTACGCTTGCGAAAAGTCCGATCAGGCTGACGGATTCGCGACGCGTCCTCGAAATAAACCTTAAACCTAGCAAGGGTCGACACCGTTGATCGATTTGACGAAAACAATCTAAGTCGCGCAACTGTTCCACCAAGATTCACCAATTACCCTCAGAAATCGCTAAACTGTCGCGCCCGCGCCAACGGAGCATGACATCGTTTTTCCAGAAAAACGTGTGAATGAGGCTTGGTAACCCGCTCAAATGTTCCGTTAAAGCTTGGGCTTAAGAGAAAAGAAGGAGAGCCAAATGTCAGGATGTCTACTCGACGGACAACGGACCTTAGGTTTGTTTGCACGCCTTGCATGCATTGCCGGATTGTTGATGGTGAGCCTCGTCTCGCGCGCTGAGGATGCGCCGCCTCCACCTGTCGACCCTGAAGAGGATGTGGTTGAAGCACCTGAGGTCGCGTCCACAGAATCAAAGGAGAACAAGCCAGAACCTGAGGCCAAAAACGATGGGGCAGATGCAAAAAAGGACAAGGACAAAAAGAAAACTCTCGAGGACACGGTTGAGGCGTTCGAGAAAATCGATGGGCTCTTAACGCTTTACCGCGATCCCGAGACTGGCACCCTGTATATGGCGATTCGAGCCGACCAACTGGATCAAGAGTTTGTTTACTTTAGTTATGCGGAAAACGGCGTGGTTGCGGCGAGGGCTTTTAGGGGCGCTTATCGAGACCAGGCCGTGATCCACTTCGAAAAGTATTTCGATCGGGTCAACATCATTGAGGAAAACACGCGCTTTTATTTCGATCCAGATAG
>JALRJG010000084.1 GCA_023261215.1 Pseudomonadales bacterium
GAACTGCTAAAGACCCGAGGCTATCACACCGCACACATCGGCAAATGGCACTTAGGCGGTAGCCCAGAATTCCCAGAGATGCTTCCGACCAACCAAGGGTTTGATGAGTCGCTTCACATGAGCGGCATGCTCTATCTGCCCGAAGACTCGCCTCAGGTTGTGAACGCCAAAATACCGGATCAACCCATTGAGCGTATGGTCTGGGCAACAGCGCAATATTCCTCATTTTTCAATGATGGGCCACGCTTTGAGCCTAGAGGGTATCTCACGGACTATTACACCGACGAAGCCCTAAAAGTCATTGAAAACCACCAGAACGAGCCCTTCTTTCTCTATCTCGCTCATTGGGGCATTCACAACCCATTACAGGCCACACGCGAGGATTACGACGCGCTGAACCACATTCAGGACCACACGCTTCGCGTCTATGCCGCGATGATTCGGTCTGTGGATCGATCCGTTCGGAGAATCACCGAGAAGCTCCAAGCGCTCGGGCTAGAAGACAATACCCTCGTGATTTTTACGAGTGATAATGGTGGCGCCGCTTACATTGGGTTGCCAGATATCAACGCCCCCTTTCGCGGCTGGAAGCTCACCCATTTCGAGGGCGGCGTGCATATTCCCTTTTTGGCCAAATGGCCAGATCGAATCAACCCGGGTAGCTTCTATGACGCGCCCGTACACCACAATGATATTTTCGCCACCATTGCGGCAGCTGCAGGTGCTTCGATCCCAAGCGATCGTGTGATTGATGGTGTGGATCTTTTACCTCATCTCCGCGGCGAGACGGACGAGCCCCCACATCAGACCTTGTTTTGGCGCCAAGGCCATCAGCAGACGGTTCTGGCGTGGCCCTGGAAATTAATCCGCGAGGGTCGGCAAAACAAAACTTGGCTCTTTAATCTCCTCGTTGACCCTACCGAGCAAACTAATCTTGCTGAAACAGAAGCGGACGTCGTCAAGACACTCAATCAGCAGCTTGACGAGCACAATGCACAACAAGCCATTCCCATGTGGGGCAACTTTGTTGACTCACCTGTGCTCATCGATAAACACGGCGAACAGCCTTATGAACCCGGTGACGAGTACATTTATTGGCCTAATTAACTCGCGTTGATGACGGCACGCCTGCAAGCCGCGAAAGGAGCGTTGATGTTGCAATCGTTATTCACCAAGAAAAACGCAGCGCTGTTGCTCGCCTACGGCTTCTTCGTCCTGTGGTATAGCCATTTCGGAGGGCCTCTCAGCCCAGAGGCTCAAACCCACTATCTCAACCGTTTAGTGGCGCTTGGGTACAACGCCGAGCAACTCGAACGCTTGCAAGACTTTATGGCGCATGATGATGGCAATGATTTCATCATGGTTAATCTCATTAACCTGAATCCTTCTCCTCAAACCTTGCCCGCCACCGGAGAGGGCGCGTCAGCTGAGGCACTCATCGATCACTACATGGCGCACATGACCTGGGCTCAACTGGCAAGGGCGAGCCACCCGGTGTTTTTTGGCAGCGTGGCAGGCCCCAGCATAGACCTGCTGGGTATCGAGAACGCAGAGGTATGGAGCCTTTCGGCCCTCTTTCGGTATCGAAGCCGGCAGGACGTGATGGAGATCATCTCAGATCCCCGCTTTCGAGAGCGGCATGAATACAAGCTGGCCGCCATGCTTCAAACCATCGCAGTCCCCGTGACGCCCCGCCTTCAGCTGAGCGATCCGAGGTTTCTTTTGGCACTCGTGTTTCTCATTTTTATCGATCGAGGGGGCCCTCGGCGAAGCGCTTGAAGGTCTCAGCCGGTCTGCAGCATGCTAAGCACCCAAGAGACCAAAGGGCATCACATGCGGGCTTTATTTTTCACGTTCTTTCTTTGCCTGCCAGTCGGCTTGATTGCTGACAGTCTGCGCAGCAACTTACTGCTCATCATTGTTGACGACCTGGGCTACGGCGATCTCGCAAGTTATGGGCATCCTGTCATTCAATCTCCACACCTTGATCAGCTCGCTGCTGAGGGCATTCGATTTACCCATTACTACGCCGCTTCCGCACTGTGCTCGCCGTCTCGGGCTGCGATTCTCACCGGCCGTCATCCGTACCGAACCGGAATCCAAAGCTGGATTCCCGCCAATACGGGGATCTATTTGCGAGACGAAGAAATCACACTCGCTGAACTTTTGAAAGCAAAAGGTTATGCCACCGCACTCATCGGTAAATGGCACTTAAACAGCGAGCTCGACAGCCCCAAGGAGCCTCAACCCAACGATCAAGGGTTTGATTACTTTTATGGACACAACGCGTTCCAAACACCAACGAACAAGAATCCCGATAACCTGTTCCGAAACCGAACCAAATTGCCTACCCAGACGGGTTACACCGCAGATCTCTACGCCAAAGAGAGCATTCATTGGCTTAACACTAAGGCCCCAGATACACCCTTCTTTTTAATGCTAAGCATGGCGGAGCCCCATACGCCGATTGAAAATCCACCCTCGGTTAATGCGCGCTATGCCGAGCACACCCAGGGAGATATCGTGCCGATTCCCTCGGGCTTGGCATCCCCCCCGAAGGCACTCCTCAAGGCGCGAGGACCAGGGGAGTACTATGCCAACATCACCTATATGGACGAGGCCATCGGGAGCGTGCTCCGTTATTTGGACGAGGCTCAACTTCGTTCGGAAACGCTGATCGTGTTCATGAGTGACAACGGTCCTGTCACGGATGATTGGATTCACTGGTATGAGGTCAATGCCTACGGCTCGACGGGCGGCTTGCGGGGGCGCAAGCACTTTCTCTTCGAAGGCGGTATCCGAGTGCCTGCAATCATCAGCCAACCCGGGCGGTTGCCTGAAGGTGTGATCTCGACAACCGTGTTCACGGGTACCGACTGGCTTGCAACGCTTGGCGGGCTCATCGGCTATGAACTACCTCACGATCGTGCAATTGACAGTCGGGATGTCTCCGCCCACTGGCTCGCTCATGATCGCCAAGAATCTCACCCAATTCACTGGGCCCTACCAACGCCTAACCGGTTGGACTACGTGATCCGGGAGGGCCAAATGAAGCTCATCTTGGATCATGCGCATCAACCCGTTGCGCTCTATGACCTCGGATCAGATCCGCTTGAAATGTTCAATCTCGTGGAATCGCTTCCCAGGATGACCGAATCGCTCACGGCCAAGCATCGAGCGTTTATACAAGACGTTGAAAACGACCCGCTGCGGCCACGTTCGCCTCAGGACGCGGTTGGCCGTCAGGCAGATTAAGAGGTCAAAAAGGAACGCTCTTTACTTTCAAAAAAACAGACCGCGCCCTCGTTCACGGGCAAGCGTGTTTAGAGCGCAACTACCCGCGTCCAGCCATAGGGGTCGTCTGTTTCCCCTTTTTGAATGGCTGTTAAACGGTCATACAGGGCTTGAGTGACCGGACCGATTGCTTCACCGCCACCGAAAAATGTATACCACTTGTCATTCATCCTGATTTTGCCCACGGGGGAAATCACGGCAGCGGTCCCACAGGCAGCAAACTCATCGATTTGATCAACCTCTGCCAAAAAGTCGATGGCACGCTCCTCGGTCTTATGACCCAATGCGTCTGCGGCCAATGTCATGACAGAGCGACGGGTGACGCTCGGGAGGATTGAGGGAGATTTTGGTGTCACTAGGGTGCCATCTTTAAGCAAGACGACGATGTTCGCTGAACCGGCTTCTTCGAGATACCGATGTTCTGCAGGGTCTAGGTAGAGCGCCTCACTCGCGCCCAAGTCTTTCGCCATTTGCGTCGCCATCAGTCCGCCCGCGTAATTCGCACCCGCCTTGTAAGCGCCTGTTCCTTTCGGTGCCGCGCGATCGAGATCAATAACTGCAAGGTCAATCAAGCTGAGGCCACCGCCTTTGTAGTATGGCCCCACGGGCGAAACAAAAACGCGAAACTCGTATCGAGGGGCAGGTCGCAACCCCAGATTTTCGCCAACGCCCACCAAGAAGGGGCGGATATAGAGGCTTGCACCGCTGCCATGGGGAGGGACCCAAGACGCGTTCGCTCGCACCGCCTCCTCGACGCCACGCATGAATAATGCGTCAGGCACACCCGGCATCATCAGTCGCGCGGTGGTGCTCGCCATCCGCTCGCAATTCAGGTCAGGCCGAAACAGCAGGATGTCGCCATTCGGTGCCGTTTGGGCTTTCAGACCCTCAAAGCACGTTTGCGCATAATGCAAGACCGGCGACCCTTCATGCACAGACATTTCGGATGAGGTAATCAACTCGCCCTCGCTCCACTCACCATCCTCCCAAATTGCAGAGAATCTGTAATCGGTCTCGATGTAACTGAAGCTCAAATTGCCCCAATCTAATGCTTTCTTTTTCAAAACACGCTCACTTTGCTTCTAAGGCCGCTCGGGCTCGCGAACTCATGCGCGCCCATTGCGATGGTCTGTGATAGATGCCAAACGTCTTGATTGCCTGACGGGTTGCCAATGCTAGCGAACCTGATCTGCGCCCACAATAGAGTTCGCCCATTGCCGATTCATCCAAAGGAGCAGGTAGAGATCGCCAGCATCCCGATCAATCAATGAGCCATGCACGAGCAGAGCCGCTCGAACCGGCGCGTCCGAACAGCAGGATTGGTTAGAAAAAATAGCCTAGACGTCAGAGCGAATATTGATCAGCACACGCCGATTCTGCGCTTGATTCGCTGGTAAGGGCACACCGGCTTCGGTCTGATTGGGCACTTTGGGCCGTGTATCGGCAAACGCTGCAACCGCCAGACGCTCTCTGGGGAAACCGTGCGCCTCTAGAGCATTGAGCACATTGATCGCGCGCATCGAGGACAGCTCCCAATTCGACTTAAACTGAACCGAATTAATCGGCACATTGTCGGTGTGACCCTCGATGAGCATCGTGTACTCATCGGTAGGGAGCTCCATAATCACATCGCCTAGCTTCTGAATCGTGCTATCCATGCCGCCTTTCAAGTCCGCAGATCCTGCGCCAAACATCAGATTGCTCGCAAGTTCGATCTTTAGGCCTGAGGCGGTCATCTCAGTGCTGATCTCATCCCCCAGATTCATCGTCTTAATGGTTTCATCAAGACTGGCCTGAAGATTTTCAAGCTGTGAGACCTCATCTGCGATCTCCTGAGCAACTTCTTCATTGAAGGCCTGGGAGACACTCCGCGCGACTTCATCAAACCGGTCTTCATCCACCTTTGAGACCGAGTACATCAACACAAAAAACACCATGAGCAAGGTCATCATGTCGGCAAAGCTGACGAAGAACCCCGCGTCGTTGGTGATGCCTGACGAGCTTTCTAAACCATTGTCGTAACTGAGACGCATTCTGAACCTGACGATATTCGCTTAAGCGGCCGCAACGGGTGCGGGCTCACCCGAATCAGCTCGCCGACGGTCAGGTTTGCGTTGTAGGAAGCTGTTCAGATGATCTTCAATTTCCATACTGCTCTTGTTGCTGGTCAGCAACAAAAACGCTTCAGTCATCATCAAGTTCCGCGTGAGCAGCACTTTGTTCTTCGCCTCGCAACGCTGAGCTGCAGGCTTAAAGATCAATTGTTGGGCAACCGCACCATAAAAGGTCGTGATCAATGCCACCGCCATCGGCGCACCAATGTTGCCGTTCAATTGATCCAGTTGACTGAGCATCCCGACCAAACCCACCAGGGTTCCAATCATGCCGAAGGCGGGTGAAAACGTACCCATGGACGCGAGAATCTCAACGGTCTTCTTCTCACGTTCGTAATAGTTGCTGACATACGTTTCTATCTTTGTGCGCAGGTTATCTGCGCTGTAACCGGCTTTGAACAGTTCCATAGAGTGGTTCAAAAAAGCGTCATCTTTGATTTGGCTTTCTTCGAAGGCTTTCTCCAAACCCAACTTGCCTTCTCGGGCGTTGATCTTTCCCCAGCCCACAACAATTTGAACCTCGTCCATCATGGTTTGATCGTCGATCCGGGAGGGAATCAGCAATTCCCGCATGCCTTTTAGCGCATGAATCACCTCTCGGCCCTCGAAAGCGATCATAGTCGCAGCCAGGGTTCCGCCAAAGACAATGAGTGCCGCTTGGCCATTAATAAAAAAACTCGGATCGTAATCTTTCAGCGCGAAGCCTATTGCAGCAAGCGCGATCCCAATCCCTAGAATGCTCGCGATCGAAACTTTCATAAATTGTCCTTGGTTCCCCCGCCTGGGCCGATGCGCGACGAGTCTCCCCAGACTCGGTTTCGACACTCGATCGATGATGCGCGCACAGTGCTTCTTTTATGTACCTAATCACCCCTGCATGGCTAAATTCAGCCACCGATGTCTCTCAACCTACCGGCCGGGGGCGCTAATCGAGCGACAAACTGAAACTATTCATATCTTTACTCTCGGCCGACAAGCTACTTGTCAGCGCCTTATAAAGGAATGATCCTTTGCGCAATTTAGTGATATTTTGTTTCATATTTTTAATTCAGCAGATCAGTCATTCGCCGGACTTTTTTTCACCTGGTTAACTCAACCAATCGAACCCCTTTCACGGCCTTGCTCTTTTACTCGGGTGCCCTGGTTCATACCATCCGACAAGCTTTTCACCTTCGGAGGGCTGTCCAGCTGAATTTCTGCACGGTTCTTAGCCAGCAGGTTGCTAAGCTTACGCGTTTCGACTCAAAAATATAAGAAATAATTCATATCACTAATAGGCTCTATTTCACACGCTGCGGAAAGCGCTGATATTTGGGGCGGGCTATCCGATCCTCGCCCCATTGGCGCCCATCGGACAGAATCCCCAGAGACCGAAAAAATCACCCTGAATGGGATCGGATGAGCGTAAATGAGACCGATCCAGGTCAATTCGGTTGAGTGTGACTTGATGAGGTGAGGTCAGGTTTGGTGTGGTGTGGTGTGGCTAAGAATGATTTCCTCACCCACACCGAACCGTCGATC
>JALRJG010000085.1 GCA_023261215.1 Pseudomonadales bacterium
CTCTTTGATGCCAACGCCTGGATGGTCTCGATTTCCGGCAGATGAACCGAGAGGGCTTCTAAGGCGTCTAGACTGACTTCGACAAAATCCGCGGTTGCGAGAGCTGGATGCTCGAGTGTCAGCGCGTCGGCGAGAGCTTTCGAGGGATCGAGTTGCACCAAAGGGTAAAACACATCGAGCACGTCGCCCTTTAGATTTTTACTTGCGAGCCCAATTCCAAGACTAAACATTGCCTGTCCCTTGTCTGAAGCGCGCCAGTTTAAACAGTTTGGCGAGAAGATTCAGCTGGACTCGGCGATTGCCTGAACGATCCGCCTTGCAGCAGCCTCGACTTGTGCTTCCGCCTCAACGAGCGCGATACGCACATGCCCTGCACCGGGGTTGACGCCTTCGGCTTCCCGGGACAAATAGCTTCCCGGCAAGACCCTGATCCCCGCATGCTCAAAGAGCCATCGAGTGAATGCTTCATCATCTTGGGGGGCGAGCCCACGGATAACCGGTATCTCTGGGAAGAGGAAGAAGCTCGCCGACGGTCGCTGCATTGGCCACACCGGTTCCACGATGGATAAAAAAGTTTGGAATTTCTCGCGATACAGCGCCCGGTTCTCGACAACGTGGTCTTCGTCTTGCCAGGCTAAAGTGCTGACCGATTGGGTATGCAAAGCCATCGCACTGCCATGATAGGTTCGGTACAGCCTGAACGCTTCAATGAGCTTTGGGTCGCCCGCAACGAAGCCCGATCGTAAGCCCGGCAGGTTAGAGCGTTTAGAAAGGCTGTTAAAGACGAGGCACAAATTAAAATCGGACAAACCCAGTTGCGCCGCGACAGTGAGCAGTCCGGGGGGTGGGTTGGCTTCATCATCGTAGATTTCTGAGTAGCATTCATCGCAGATGATCGGGATTCGATGGGTCTGGGAAAGCTGGATCCATGCCGTTAGGTCCTGCTCACTCAGGACCCGTCCGTGGGGGTTGCCAGGGTTGCAAAGGTAGATGAGACCGACCTGTTTTAGGGTCTGGGTGTCTAATGCCTGAGGGGCGGCATTCCATTGGTTGTTCGACGACTCATTGAGATAGAAGATGTCTAGGCCTGCCAAGAGCGCCGCGCCCTCATAGATTTGATAGAAAGGATTCGGAATGATCGCAAGGGGTCGCTCGCCAGGATCCGCTAAGGCTTGGGCGACACTGAAAAGGGCCTCCCGGGTCCCATTAACGGGCAAGAGGTGACGGTCTGGATCACAGCGCGCTGGCGTAAAACGTTGTGCGATAAAGGTCGAGATTGCGGTGCGCAACCCGATCGTACCTTCTGTTGCCGGGTATCGACCAAACCCCTCTCTCAGCGTTGCTTCCTCTTGCATGGCCCGAACCAGAAAGTCTGGTGCTCGGTGTTGAGGTTCGCCGAGCGCGAGCGAAAGCGGCGGCTGCTGGGGCTTAAGATCGGCAAGTAACCCCCCCAGTCTGGCAAAAGGATAAGCATGGAGTTTTTGTAGATTTGGGTTCAATGCGATGCCTCTGCAATGTGAGCGTCCAACGTGTCTTCGATTTTCGAAGTTAACGCGTTGATGCGCGCTTCCTCCACAATCGGTCGCCCGTTGGTTGAGCAAATTTGAAATATGTCTTCGACTCGCTCGCCTAGGGTCGTGATTTTTGAGGCGAGTAGCTCGATTTGCTCGGCCTCAAATACCTGGGCTAATTTGGCGAGCAGACCCGGTCGGTCGGCCGTGACCACTTCAAGGTCGGTATAGGGTTGATCTGGTTTGTTGTGGATGGTGATTTGGGTTTTGATCGCGAATTGCTTCAGCATCCGAGGTGTTCGTCGCCTGGACGTGACGCTTGGCGTTTGACCGGAGAGCGCCCGCTCCAGCGCCCGACGAATTTCATCGTTTCTACTGGGTGCGTCAGTCGCTGACAGGGGGTTCATTTCGAGCACATCAAAAATGTAATCGCGTCTGCCCTGGGCATTTGACGGAATGCGTGCGTCGACGACATTCAGGTCCATCTGTTCGAATGCCGTCACGATTTGCAGAAACGACGCTTGATCAGGCCGAGCATGAATAAAAATATGCGTGGTCCCCTCATCACGATTCAATCGTGAGGTGTCCTCGCCAATCAAAATGAGCGGTCCGTCATCGAGGTTATGGGTGTTCATCGATTCGGTATGCCAAATCATGTTCGAAGCAGACTCGCGCAAGAAGTAATCTTCGCCGAGCCCCTGCCAAAGCAATTCAACCTGGTCTGACTCGATGTCACGTTCCTTTAACTTGTTGATCACGCTGCTTTTGAGCTGTTTGAGGTAATCCTCGCGATCAATCATTTGGTCAAGGCCGAGTCGCAAGACTCTCTTTGTCTCGAGGTAGAGTTGGCTCATCAGGGACGCTTTCCAGCTATTCCAGAGCGTTGGATTGGTCGCGTTGATATCCGCAACCGTGAGCGCGTAGAGGTAATCGAGCCGAACTTGGTCGCCAATCAGGCTTGCGAATTCTCGAACCACATCTGGATCAAATATGTCTTTGCGCTGCGCGGTGGTTGACATGATGAGGTGGTGTTCCACAAGCCAGCAAACGAGATTGGTTTCCCACTGACCCAAACGATGACGCTCGCAAAAATTTCGGGCGATTTCGATGCCTTTGGTCGAGTGATCACCGCCCATGCCTTTCGCTAAATCGTGGAAGAAGCCAGCGATGTAGAGCAACTCGACCTTCGGTAGTCGCTGGTGAATGTGGGCGGCAATGGGGAACTGTTGTTCCTGATTCTTGTAACGGAACCTGCGCATGTTTCGCACGACCTGGAGCGTGTGCGCATCCACGGTATAAATATGAAAGAGATCAAATTGCATCTGACCCACCACACGCTCGAATTCGGGCAGGTAGGCGCCTAAAATGCCAAGCCGATTCATCCGGCGTAATTGTGAGAAGAGATGGTGTTCAACCCCCAGTAGCCGAATGAACAATTCGGTTGACGCTTGGCTGTTGCGGAACCCCTCGTTGATTTTTGGCGCTTGAGACTTTGCCAAGCGGCTGGTTTCGCTGCGAATGCCTTTCAGCGTTGCCGACTCGCCCAGAATGACGAACATTTCAAGCAAGGCCTCGGGATGGTGATGGAACAGATCAGGTTGTTTGGCGGCTAGCTTCTGATCGATTGCCTGGAACCGCTCATTGATTTCCGTGATGTTTGAGCGTCGCTTTAATTGAGGTGCAAGGACCCGCTCTTCAAAAGCCTGGAGAGAAACTTCGTTGATGCTGCTCACCGACAACGCAAATCGATAGTAGTCTTGCATGAATTGCTCAACGGCAAGTTGCTCTCGGTCTTCATAGCCGAGAAGGTCAGCGAGTTGCCTCTGATGATCAAACAGGAGTCTGTTTTCATCGCGTCCACGCGTTAAATGCAGCGCGAATCGAATTCTCCAAAAGAAGGCACGAGCTTCCTCGAGTTCCTCAGCCTCGCGAGGCTCAAAGAACCCAAGCTGAACCAAGGTTTCCAAATGATCTGTTTTGAGCGCCAGTTTTGCGATCCAGAGTAAGGTATGAATATCTCGAAGCGCACCGGGAGAGGTTTTGATGTTGGGCTCGAGACTGTATTCCGTGTGATTGGACTTGGCGTGCCGCTCGTTTTGTTCCTCGAGTTTGGCTTTGTAAAAGTCACTGACGCGCCAGCATTTTTTTCGCTCGAGCCGTTTTTCGAGACGATCGAGCAGGATGGGTGATCCGCAGAGCATCCGAGCGTCCAGCATCGAGGTCATGATGGTGACGTCGTTCTTCGCTTGAGTGAACGCATCGCCCAGGCTTCTGACACTGTGGCCAACCTCAAGGCCGATATCCCAGAGTAAGGTGGTGAACGACTGAATATTCGCCGCATGCTTTTGCAGATTGTCCCGTTCCGAGAGGATCAACAGATCTATGTCGGAATGGGGCATGAGTTCACGCCGACCGTAGCCACCCACAGCCACCAGTGCAATTCGGGTCTTCCGCCAGCTGCTGAGGTTTTCATCCCAGCTAAAGCGTGACCAACAAAGATTGATGAGGATGTCAGTGAAACAGCATTGCCGTTCAAGCATGTCCGCGATGGGTGCGCCGTCACGAAGCGCCTGCTCGATGGCGGTCTTGTGGCGAACGAGCGCGCTTTTTAACAATCCAATCGGGTTCTTTGCCTCCAGAATGGCTGCGCGATCCAGCCAGTCGTCGGTATCAACCGCAACGGCTGATGGTGTCATCGTTACGCAGCGTCAGTATTTCGTAACCCGTCTCTGTGACGGCGATGGTGTGCTCCCATTGGGCAGTGAGTTGATGATCTTTGGTCACGACCGTCCACTGATCGGGTAGAAGCTTCACCGCTGCCCGACCGGCATTGAGCATGGGCTCGATGGTGAATGTCATGCCCGCTTTTAACTCAAGCCCGGTGTTGGGCCGACCATAATGAAGCACTTGAGGTTCATCGTGGAAGGTTCGGCCAATGCCGTGCCCACAATACTCTCGAACAACGGAAAATCGCTGTTTCTCGGCAAAGGCTTGGATGGCAAACCCGATGTCCCCTAAACGGGCGCCAGGTTTGACTGCTTGAATGCCTCGGTAGAGGCTTTCTTGGCAGACTTCAACCAATCGTTTGGCCCGAACGCTGGGTTTGCCAACAATAAAGGTCTTGCTGGTATCGCCGTGGAACCCATCTTTAATCAAGGTTACATCCACATTGATGATGTCGCCGTCTTTTAGGATTTTGTCATCTGAGGGGATACCGTGACACACCACATGATTGACTGAGGTACAAATCGATTTGGGAAAGCCTCGGTAATTCAGCGGTGCCGGTACCGCTTTTTGAACATTGATTGTGTAGTCATGGCAAATGCGGTCAAGCTCACCCGTGCTGACGCCAGGCTGAATGTAGGTCTCGATCATTTCGAGTTGTTGGGCGGCGAGTGAGCCGACCTCACGCATCTTGTCGAGCTCTTCTGGTGTCTTGATATTGACCAACGGGGACGACTCAGTGAAAGGGATCGGGGATTATAGCAATCCTGTTTAGTTATAGGAGACTGTCATAGAGAAATGGGGTTTTTTATGGTATAAAACGCGCCGCTTGTGGGAGAGGGTAGCGGTATGTGGTGATTCTCTCCAATAAGGCTCGGCCCGATGAGCTGAGTCGTGTGGGTGATGCAAGATGGGTGTCTGAGATTTGTCTGAGTAACAAGCTAGGCAGAGGGTCAGGCGCCTTGATCGAGGGGCTAGTCGGAGATCGCTCAGAACAGCAACGCACACGCAAAAAAAGAGCAGGCAATGACAGGCGTTACGAAAGAAGCGCGCGCATTTTCAGGGCGGCTGACCTTGGGCGTAAGCTCAAGGGTGGGTCAACCGAGCGGTAGGAAAGCAAGCGTAAGAAACCAAGCGACACAAACTAAGCGTTTGAGTAAAAACGTTAAAAAATAAGCACATACATCGACACAGGACATGGGTGCCTTCGGGTTGTGGCCTGGGATGTATGGAAGATTAACCCGATTAAAAGGAAATCAAATGAGTCAGGTCAGCATGCGCGACCTGCTGGAAGCAGGCGCTCACTTCGGTCATCAAAAGCGGTACTGGAACCCCAAAATGAAAGAGTACATTTTTGGGGCTCGCAACGACATTCACATCATTAATCTTGAAAAAACGGTACCCGCCTTGGAGGCCGCCCTGGCCTTCGTCGGCCAAATCGCCAATAAGCGCAACAAAGTGCTGTTTGTAGGAACCAAGCGCAGCGCGGGGAAAATTATCAAAGAGGAAGCCTCTCGATGCGGCATGCCCTATGTAGATAAGCGCTGGCTGGGCGGCATGCTGACCAACTACAAGACGATTCGTCAATCCATCCGCCGCCTTCGAGACCTAGAAGAACAGAAATCGGATGGAACCTTCGCCAAGCTCACAAAACACGAAGCCTTAACGCGTCAGAGAATGCTGGACAAGTTAGAGAGTAGCCTCGGCGGGATCAAGGATATGGGCGGGCTGCCCGACGTCATACTGGTCGTAGATGTCGATTATGAAGCGATTGCAGTCACTGAAGCTCGCAAATTAGGCATTCCAGTGATCGGACTTGTTGACACCAACAGTGATCCCGATGGCATTGATTTCGTCATCCCTGGTAATGATGACGCGATCCGTTCGGTTCGGTTATTCGCTTCAGCCTTTGCAGACACCATTTTGAACGCCAGACAAGACGGCTCGAGAATGGTAGAGAGCGACTTTGTTGAAGTGGAAGAAGCCGCACCTGAATCGACGAGTGCGCAAGCGGCTGAGGTTGAAGTTTCAGCAGCATCAGAGGCTCCGACTGAAGCATCGGTAGATACCGAAGCCGAGGTCGATGCATCGGAATCAGGGGAAGCCGAGTCAGCCGAAAAGGATCAGTAGACTCAGTATCTGAACGATTGGGTAGCGCTACGCTGAGCGCATCGTTGGGAGGCTGAAGAGCCTGCCAGCACCGCGCCTACGGTCGACACCCAACGACACAGAAACTGATTAGAAACGTTTAAAAAGATCCCACAGCGGTCTCGATGAGAGAGCCCAAGCAACTTTTCAATTAGGCCTCTGGGGGATAAGTAGCGAGTCGGGCTTAGCGTCGCTCGACAGCCGCACGAAGGGTTAAAAGGAAGACAAAGATATGGCAGCGATTACTGCAGCGTTGGTAAAAGAGCTCAGAGAGATTACCGGGCTCGGCATGATGGATTGTAAAAAAGCATTGGTCGAATCCGATGGCAACATGGAAGAGGCGATTGATAGCTTGAGGAAATCGAGCGGTTTGAAGGCAGCGAAGAAGGCAGGTCGTATCGCGGCCGACGGGACCATTGTTGTGAAGTCGGATGAGAACGGCGGAACCATGGTCGAAGTCAACTGCGAGACTGATTTTGCAGCCAAAGATGAGAATTTCCTTGCGTTCGCGGACAAGGTCGCAAGTGCCGCCC
>JALRJG010000086.1 GCA_023261215.1 Pseudomonadales bacterium
TTTTGCTGCTCGCGCCTCGGTGCCTAAGCGCCTATCGGCGAGCTTGGTCCGCAGCCTTGGCGGTTCCCGAAGCCTTAGAACCAAGCACTTTTCTTTCGTCCTTTCATCAAACGAAGCACCGCTTGAGGCGACCGACACGCCTCGACTTTAGGTGCGTCAATCCGCGCCTACAGATGGTCATTCCACTGCTACTTGGTCTGTTCTTACCGAGCCTTGCTTGGACTGCCGAGGTCAACCACACCCCAGCGCTCGAGGGCGAGCTACGACAAGATGCAAAAGCCCTCCCAGGCCAGAATTCAACTCTGCGCCCCGAACAACAGAACACGGTGCGCCCTGACTTCCTGAACATGCAGAGACAGCGAGCCGCACAACGCGAGCGCTATCGACTCGCAATGATCGACGCACGCCAAGGTAAAGCATCCGATGCAAGAGCCGCATTCGTCGAGCTTGAGGGTTATCCACTCGTGCCCTATCTGGAATATGAAATTCTGCTCAATCGCGCTCGTTCCAGCGATAAAGATGTCTTGGCCTTCATCGCTCGATATGAAGCCTTGCCGATTGCGCCCTTCTTGCGCAGACAATTCAGTCTCTATCGCATGAACCAAAGGGACCCCAGCGGATTCCTGAAATTTTACCGGCCAGGGGAAGGCGACAGCGAAATGCAGTGCTATCACGCGAGAGCCCTCTGGCTGCAGGACGAGGTTGAAGCAGCGATGGCCGCCACACAGGCACTCTGGTTGACTGGCGAATCGCAACATAGCACCTGCGATGTGTCCTTTGCGAACTGGCGAAAACGAGATGGCCTGACGCCAGAACTCGCGTGGCATCGATTTGAACTGGCGCTCTCAGCCGGCGAGCGGCGCCTGGCTGATTATCTGGTTCGCTTCCTCGACGCGCCTCACAAAGCGTTGGCGAACCGAATGAAATCCTGGCTAAGGAGCCCAGGCCAACACTCAATCATGCATGCCTTTGATTTGACCGATCCCAGCCAACGAAGGCTCGGTGTTCTGATCTTGAAACGCTTGATTCGCATTGACCCCGAGAAAGCGAGCACCGCCCTTCGCCACTACGAGCGCACCGGCACCATCGTGGCCGAAGACTTGCGTGAACTTCAGTTCCAGTTGGCTAAGACCGTGACCGTTGACGAGCATGACTGGGCGTTACTCGACGCGCTGCCTGAGGCCGTTAGGCACACACCCGATATTTTGGAGATGAGCATTCGGCGTGCCATCAGGGAATCCTCTTGGCCGCTAGCAGCAGCGCTCATTGCCCAACTGGATAACGAGACCGCAAAGCGACCTGTCTGGCGTTATTGGAAAGCCCGTCTCTCGCTCGCACGGATCACAGAAGACAATATCTTGGCAGAGAGAACAGAAGACGCTTCTGCACTTTTCGAAGCGGCCGCAAAAGCGCTCTCTGAGCTGGCACAAGAGCGCGAATATTATGGTTATTTGGCTGCGTATCTTCTCGATCTGCCGCTTCAACTGAATGACGTTCCCATCGCTCGAGACCAAAACAGTGTGCTGAATCTTCGCGCGGCACCCGCAGCTCAGCGAATTGAGGAACTGCTCGCCCTCGATCAAATCACCGATGCCCGGCGAGAATGGTTCACCTTGACTCGGGGCTTTTCCGCGACGGAGTTGCTCGTTGCCGCACAGCTTGCCGACGACTGGCAATGGCCGGACATCGCCATCGCGACCGTGGCGCAAGCCAAACATTGGGACGATTTATCGATCCGGTTTCCCCACCACTTTAGATACCAAATTGCGAGAGCGGCTCGCACCGAGGGTTTACCTGAGTCCACGCTCTTTGGCATCGCGCGGCGCGAAAGCGGTTTTTGGCCAGAAGCCACGTCGAGCGTTGGCGCGAAAGGTTTAATGCAAGTCATGCCTGCCACCGCTCAGCATGTTCTTGAAGCTGCCGAGGAACGACTGGCGCTTTCGGACCCTTTTGAGCTCATTGATCCCGATATCAATATCAAATTGGGAGCCGCGTATTTCTCAGAATTGATGAACGACCATAGCCAGAACCGTATCCTGAGCCTTGCTGCCTACAATGCCGGACCCAGTCGTGTTGCACGTTGGGATGACCCTGAGCAATCCCTAGACGCTTGGGTCGAATCTATTCCATTTGCCGAAACGCGGGCGTACGTTCAAACGATCTTGATGTACAGCTATGTCTACGCTCGCCAGATCAATGAGCCCGCAGAATTCTTATACCCAAGCGAACTTGGCTACTTCAACGCCATACTCCCAGGCGACGTCATCGCAAAGCTGCGACAATGGGCTCAACACTCTCAGCCCTGAGAAATTGAGCCTCAATAATTGGAGAAGACTGCGTGACCCCTTTGTTTGACATTGGCGCCAACCTCACCCACGAATCGTTTGCCGATGACCTAGACCTGGTCTTGCATGATGCGCGTGCCGTGGGCATTGAGCGCCTGATGATCACGGGTTCTGACCTGACGAGCTCTATTGCCGCCCACGAGATGGCGGAGGAACACCCTGGCCTCTGGTCCACCTGCGGGATCCACCCGCATCATGCATCGCTTGTTGATGACGAGGCGCTGTCCGAGCTCGAGCGCCTTGGCGCAAATAGCTCGGTCAGAGCCTGGGGCGAAATGGGCCTCGACTACTTTCGGGACTTCTGTCCGCGGGGGGTTCAGCGCGCCGCTTTCGAAGCCCAACTTGAACTCGCAAGTCGCGCGCCCAAAGCACTTTTCCTGCATGAGCGGGATGCGTTCCATGATTTCTATTCCATCCTGAATCACTACCGAGACCGGTTCGATCAGGTCGTTGTGCATTGCTTCACAGGGAACGAAGAGGCTCTCAGAGCCTACATCGACCTGGACTGCCACATTGGTATCACTGGGTGGGTCTGCGATGAACGTCGGGGGCAGCATCTCCTGCCGTTAATTAAAGAAATCCCTTCGAATCGACTGCTCATAGAGACCGATGCGCCTTATCTCTTGCCACGCACGCTAAAGCCCAAACCGAAATCCAGACGTTGCGAACCCAAACACTTGGTTGAGGTCTGTCGGTTTCTAGCTGATATTCTAGAGGTTGAACCAAGCTTACTTGCGAGCCAAACCTTCACTAACGCCAACCACTTTTTTCAAATCCCATGAGCTTCTCCCTTTACAGCACCGACGGATGCCACCTTTGTGAGCAGGCGTTCGACATCCTCATCCGTGAGGTAGGACTTGCCCCAGACAGCCTCTCGGTTATCGATATCGCCTTGGATGATGGCCTGATCGAGCAATTCGGGGTGCACATTCCTGTACTCGAGCGGGCCGGTACCGATGATCGACTGTACTGGCCCTTTTCTGCCATCGAGGCCTCTCACTTCATTGAGGCGAACGACTCAAGATAATCTCCAGCTTTGTGTTGCGACTTTGCGCGACGCTTTGATTAAGATGGCGTCTGACCCGACCCAGCGAGAAAGCCTGTGCCCCTCCAGACCTTTGCAGAGAATATCCACTTCGGGGAGGGTCCTCGATGGCACAATGACGCCTTGTGGTGCTCAGATATGCATGGACGCCGCGTCCTTCGTTTCGGTGCAGACGGCGTTGCAGAAACCATCCTTGAAGTTCCACACCATCCGTCCGGCTTGGGCTGGCGGCCCGATGGCACTTTGCTGGTCGTATCCATGGAAAATCAGCAAGTGTTGCAGTTCGACGGTAACGCCACGTCCAGCTGGGCAGACTTATCTAAGCTCACTGACGCTCGGTGTAATGACATGGTCGTCGATGCCGAGGGCAGAGCCTACGTGGGTAATTTCGGCTTTGATTTGCATCGAGGTGAAAAACCTCGCCCAACCAACCTCATTCTGATTGATGCTGATGGACACGCGAGAGAGGTTGCTCGAGACCTTAAATTTCCAAACGGTATGATCATTACGCCTGATCAGCGCACACTGATCGTCGCAGAGTCTTTCGGCGCTAGGCTGACCGCATTCTCCATCGAGCGAAATGGCGACCTAACCCATCGCCGGATTTGGGCCGAAATCGAAGGCTCATCCCCTGATGGCATCTGCTTTGATGACGCAGGCGGCGTTTGGGTTGCATCCCCGGCTTCTGGCACCTGTTTTCGTGTCGAAGAAGGTGGGCAGATCACGGATGAATTAACACCAGAAGCCACACCGTTTGCTTGTATTCTGGGTGGGCCGCTGGGCAAGACGCTTTTTATTTTGATCGCACCCAGCTCACATCCAGATAAATGCGCAGCCGACGCAAAGGGCAAGATTGTGTGCCTAGATGTCGCTCACGCGAGAGCCGGCAACCCATGACCCCCTCCATTGGCGTCGCCATTCTGAGCGGCGGACCGTCGGCCGAGCGGGACGTGTCCCGAGTCAGTGCTGCAGCCGTTGAAGCCGCGCTGAAAGCCATTCCTCGCTTTGACGTCCACGCGCTTGAGCTCGGCAGTGACACCGCCAGTGCGCTCATGAATTTGAAACCCGATGTTGTGCTTCCAATCCTTCATGGACCCCCCGGTGAGGATGGCACCCTGCAAGGGCTGCTGGAGTTGCTGGCGCTCCCCTACGTGGGCTCTGCGGTTGCGGCGAGTGCGCTCGCCATGGACAAGCTCGCCGCCAAGGGCGTTTTTCAGGCCGTGGGGCTGCCCACCGCCGCGTTCGAAGCCATTCACGCGCGAATCGATACACCGCACTTGAGCGCGAAGCTTGCGGGCGTGAAAGCACGTTTGGGTGAACGTTTGGTGGTTAAGCCCTTAAATCAAGGCAGTGCACTTGGCGTCACTCGCACCGAGACCTTTGAGGAACTCGAGCCGGCTGTTCAGACCGCACTCGACTATGGCGGCGCAATCCTAATTGAAGAGCGAATCGATGGTCGAGAAATGACCGTGGGGGTTCTGGACGTCGACGGTGAGTGTCTTGCCTTTCCCGTTATCGAAATCACCATCCCGGACCAGACCTGGTATGACTTCAACCATCGATACACCCAAGGGGCCTCCGCACACCTGATGCCTGCACCGATTGACGAAGATCTGCGAGCGCAGCTCCAACACGCTGCCGTCCTGGCTCATCAGGCGCTCGGTTGCAGGGACTTATCCAGAGTCGACTTCATTGTGAAGGATGAGTCGTTTGTCGTGCTCGAGGTCAACACCATGCCAGGTATGACCCCCACCAGCCTCTATCCAGAGGGTGCAGAGGGCGCGGGTATTCCATTTGCCTCGCTTCTGGAACGGCTCATCCAATCAGCACTGAACCGTCGGTAACCTTAAATGCCCAAGCGCTAGGGGCTGGCATCAGACTTCAGAGATCGTAGCCACGCTCGTTGTGCTGCGTCAGATCAAGCCCTTCCGTTTCTTCATCGACTGAAACCCGAAGCCCAAGCACCGCATCGACCAATTTCAAAATCACGTAGCTGGCAACCGCGGTATACAGACCTGTGGCAATCACCCCGGTTGCTTGAATCATCAACTGACTGCCGATCGTTTCTTCACCCAATCCTTGACCTGAGAAGACACCCAAGGCATCGCTGGCGAACACAGCAGCGAGCAACGTGCCGAGCGCACCACCCACCCCGTGCACAGGAAACACATCGAGAGAATCATCGATCTTAAGTTTTTGCTTCAAGAACACCGTGGCGTTGTAACAGACAAAGCCAGCTAAAATCCCGATGCAAAGCGCTCCGCCCGGGCCTACAAAGCCGGAAGCGGGTGTAATCGTCCCCAATCCGGCGACCATCCCAGTCACGGCGCCCAGTGCGCTGGGTCGACCAAATTTACTCCACTCACAGGCGACCCATGTCAGAGCACCCGCAGACGCTGATATGTGCGTCACCAGCATGGCCATCCCGGCATCGCCATTGGCCGCCAGTGCGCTCCCGGCATTGAACCCGAACCAACCGACCCAGAGCAGACCTGCGCCCGTGATGGTCATCGTCATGTTATGCGGTGGCATTGGCTGAGACGGAAAGCCATGTCTTGGCCCCATTACGACTGCAGCCACAAGCGCCGCCACACCTGCCGTAACATGCACCACAGTGCCGCCAGCGAAATCGAGCAAACCCATTTGTCCAAGCCAACCCCCTCCCCACACCCAGTGTGTGATCGGGGCATAGACCACGAGCAACCACAACCCAGAAAACGTCAACATTGAGGAAAAGCGCATCCGTTCCGCAAATCCGCCCACGATGAGCGCAGGCGTAATGATGGCGAACGTCAACTGAAACATCACAAACACCGATTCCGGGATGTCACCCGACATCGAACCCTCGGTCACACCGCCCAGGAGAAATTGATCGAACCCGCCCAGATAATCACTGCCCTCAGAAAAGGCGAGTGAATAGCCGATGACTAACCAAAGGAGCGAGACCATGCAGGTAATCGCGAAACATTGCATGAGCACCGAGAGGATATTTTTGACTCGAACCAACCCACCATAAAATAGAGACAGCCCTGGAATCGTCATCATCAGCACCAGTGCCGTGGAAGTCAGTATCCAGGCCGTGTTTGCGCCGCTAAATCCGTCATCAGCAAAGACAGAGGGACTCAGTAGCAACGCAATAAGGGGTGAGATCATTTGTGCAGTTCGCATGTGGGTATCCTATTTCCAGATTTTGAGCTATGAGTGTGTGAAATGGTCCGTCAAAGGGAGACGGTCTCTTTCCTGGTCTTTATCGGCGCATTGCGAGCGAATCCTAACGTCAGAGAATCGCATACACATCAATCAAGTCTAACGGCCACCAGCCTCGATGCCAATGCAGAATTGCGATATCGGAGCGGGAGCGGCCAATAACTTCAAGAGCTTAGCGGCAAATTACATGACCGATAAGACCGCCCATATCGCTCAACCATCACTCAATTCAACCGCATCTGGATAACCATCGATCGACTGCACCTAGCCTAAGGTTTC
>JALRJG010000087.1 GCA_023261215.1 Pseudomonadales bacterium
ATGTGAGTTCATCCAAAAGGGCCATCTGCATGGACGAATCTGTTTGCTGAGTTGTGGCCTCGATTTCTTTGCCGCCTCCCTCATCCTCCGATGTCATGTCGAAGCCATCTTGTGGTAGGCAATGGGATAGCCCCTCGCCTTGTAATGTTTGTAATTTTCTCTTGCGCTGGCTCGCGCTGAATCGGCTTTGGGGACGATCTCTGCCACTCGGTCGAAGCGACTGAAAAAAGACGGGATCGCGCCACTCAAATTGACCAGCACGTCTTGATGCAGAAGCGGCTCACTGTGGTGACAAATTCTGATGGGCGCCGTTTGGTCGCTGGTATAGGGGCTGTGCGGGACAAAGCGTTCAGGTCGAAACGTCCAGAGTAAATCGTCGAGCGCCAAGGCGTCTTGTTCGCTGCCCGTATGCACGTGAATCTGGTGCCCCAGTCGATACACTTTGTCGACCAATCGGCAGGCGAACTGGAGTGGGTCGATGTCGGTTTCGATTTGGTAGAAATCAATCCGTGTCAACGCCCTCTCCTGTGTTGCCCTGTTCGCTTATGAAGGGTTCTCAGTCTGCCTTAGGATTTTTGTGATAAAAGATAGTCGGTAAGGAGTGCCACAGGGCGCGCCGTGGCACCTTTGTTTAGACCGGCCCACTTGAATGAGGTCCCCGCGATGTCCATATGGGCCCATCGATATTTCTTAGCAAATCGAGCCAGGAAACAAGCCGCAGTAATGCTGCCAGCTTCTCGACCGCCGATGTTTTGCATATCAGCGAAGGCACTGTTGATCTGTTTTTGATAATCATCCCATATAGGCAGTTGCCAGGCGCGATCTCGAGTCCGTTCGCCTGCTTCTATGAGTGACTGAGCCAGGGCATCATCATTCGAAAAGACCGCCGATGCATGGCTTCCGAGTGCGATGATGCAGGCGCCAGTGAGCGTCGCGATATCCACCACAGAGGCGGGGTTGAACCGTTCGACATAAGTCAGCGCATCGCAAAGAACCAATCGTCCTTCAGCGTCAGTATTGAGAATCTCGACGGTTTGCCCTGACATCGTTTTAACAATGTCACCGGGTTTCGACGCACCGCCAGAAGGCATGTTTTCGGCGGCAGCCATGACGCCCACCACGTTCATTCGCGGCGCCATCTCACAAAGCGTGAGCATGGTGCCGAAGACGCTCGCTGCGCCACACATGTCGTAAATCATCTCCCACATGGATGCGCCCGGTTTCAGGCTGATGCCACCCGTATCAAAGGTGATGCCCTTGCCCACAATCACATGGGGTTTCTGAGAGGCTGCGGCGCCTTTGTACTGCATGACGATCATCTTTCCAGGCTCATCACTGCCCTTCGAGACAGATAGGAAAGCACCCATGCCAAGTCGAGCCATTTGTTTCTCATCGAGCACTGTCGTCGAGAGTTTCGGGTAAGTTTTGGCGAGTTTTTTCGCTTGTTCGGCAAGATAGGTCGGCGTGCAAAGATTCGAAGGTGCGTTGCTCAAGTCGCGAGTTGCATTTTTACCTTTGGATAGACTGACACCCAACTTCACGCCTGCACGGACTGCAGTGGCGTTTTCGGAATTGGTGAGGATTTGCACTTTGCTCAACGATACGGCTTTGGGCTTTGAGGTCCCTTTCATTTCGACGTATTGGTAAGCGGCATCCTCTAAGCATTCAACCCATTTCGAAGCGACCCAGGACGCATCGCGATCTGCGCAATCGATGCCCTCCATGAGGAGTGTGGCGGTCTTACTTGGTAGCTTCTTCAGCTGTGCGGCCGCAGACTGAAAGCTGAGTACGATTTGATCAACGCTCTTAGCGCCAAGGCCGATCACTAGTAGGCGCTCAATCTTGGTACCGGCAAGATCGGTGAGAAGTGTGGTGGTGCCTGCTTTGGTGCTGATATCCCCGCGCTTAATAAGTCGCTTGAGCGCGCCTTTGCTTGCTTTTTCGAGTGCCTTGATCGCAGGACCGAAGGACTCATCCTCAGCGATCCCAACGACTAGACATGGAAATGATGTATCGCTGAGTTCGCCGCGTTTAACCGAATAGCTTCGCATAAGGCTTCCTTTCTCTCTTGGACCGTGAAGTGCGGTTATTATACGGCATGGTCAAAAGCGTTCGGTGGACGACTTGATTCTTTTTAAGTATGTATCTCGAGAGGTGTTCAAAGCGATGGGCGTGATTGCGCTTGTTGTGTTGATCATCGCACTGGGTTCCAGGCTCTCGGCTTATCTGGGAGACGCTGCCGCAGGAAAGTTGAGCAGTGAGCTTCTAGGGATCTTGTTGCTGTATCGCTTACCCGGCTTGCTCGAACTTATCATTCCCGTCTCTTTTTTTCTGTCGATCATGATTGCTCACGGACGTCTGGCCGTGGACAACGAACTGACGGTGTTGAAAAGCGCTGGATTTGGCGAGTTTAAATTGCTCAGGATGACCCTCTTGCAAGGCCTGATGGTGATGGCGGTCACGGCGCTTTTAGCGTTGTGGTTAAGACCCTTATCAGAGTCGGGGATGCAAGCCGTTCGTGCAGATCAGAAAACGATGACAGAATTCGATCTTTTGATCCCTGGACGCTTTCAAACGATGAGTCGAGGGGAGCGCGTGACTTACGTCAGAGATATTGGCGAGGAACAAAACTTATCGGATGTGTTCATTACCGAGCTCGAGCGCGATGGTGCGGTTGATGTTGATAAAACGATCGGGATGGTCGCAGAGGAAGGTGAGACCAAGGTTGATGAGCAGGGTAACCGACTGCTCATTTTGAGGGATGGCAAGCGCTATCGATTGCGAACGAGCGAGCTCGATCATCAAGTAATCGAGTTCGAAACTTATGGTCAAGTGCTCGCGAGAGATCCGTCAAAACTTGACCGAGTAGAAGCCAAACAACGAGGCACATTGCAGCTGCTCTCGCTGGACTCTAGAGCCGGCATCGCTGAGCTGGAGTGGCGTATCTCGTTGGTGTTGATGGTGCCCGTTCTTGTTTTTCTGGCCATTCCCCTTGCCAGAGTCGAGCCTCGAGAGGGGCGGTTTGCGAGGATTGCGCCGGCATTGCTGCTTTGCTTCTTGTACTTGGTGTTGTTGTCCGCGGCTAAATCAAGAATTGAGACCGGGGATTTGGCACCTTTCCCAGGGCTGTTCTGGATCCACGCCGCTTACTTGGTGTTGAGCGGGTTCATTTACCGAGGCAGTGACCAATTGTTCCGTTTTGATTGGCTGAAGAGGATGCCTGCCAAGTGATGACAATCCTCGCAAGATTGATCGGGGTCTCGGTGTTCGGTTCGATGGTGATGGTGTCGTTTGCGCTCACAGGTTTGCTGGCCGTCTTTACCTTGCTCGAGCAAGTGGGTGAACTTGATCAGAGGTATACCTTCGCCGCTGCGCTGATCTATGTGGGGCTCAGTGTGCCTCGTCTGCTTTACGAAACCTTGCCATACGCAATCCTAATTGGCGCGCTGATTAGTTTGGGCGGATTTGCGTTGAGGAGCGAGCTCGTCGCAATGCGCGCAGCAGGGGTGTCCGTCTATCGAATATTAGGATTTGCGATGGTGCCAGCGCTGATCATTTCGTTCATGGGCGTGTTGATTGGAGAGTATCTTTTGCCGGACGCGGAGAGGCTTGCACGATTGGAACGGCGTCAGGCAACGTCAGCGATTGAAGCCATCTCGCCGGAGTATGGCATTTGGCTTCGAGATCAGTCTTCGTTCCTGCATGTTGAATCCATGAGTGGTGAGGAGATGACTGGTTTGCGCTGGTTAGTTTTTGACTCCGAGAAACGGTTGATCGAGGTCCGCACCGCGCAGCTCGCGAGCTATGTGTCTCCCGCAGAAGGGATCCCAGCACGTTGGCAACTGTTTGATGTCACGAGGACTGAATATGGTCTGAAAGAGACGCGCAGGCACCAGGATGAGCGAGCCGTTTGGCAGACGGAGCTTACGCCAGAGGAAATCAGTAGCGAGTTACTCGTTGAGCCTTCAAGGATGTCGATAGGCTCGCTAGCCCGAAGGATTTCGGCGCTGGACAAGCAAGCGTTGGATACCAGCAAGTACCAGCTTGGCTTTTGGGTGAAACTGCTTCAGCCACTCACCGCGCTCGCATTACTGGCGTTGTCTGCTGCGATGGTATTTGGCCCATTGCGAGACGCATCCATGGGGCTTCGAGTGTTCTCAGGTTTGCTGCTGGGTGTCGGCTTTAAGTTTGTTCAGGATCTGCTTTCGCCCCTGACCCTGGTCTACGGGTTACCTCCCATTCTTGCCGTGCTCGTGCCAACGATCGTGTGTTTAGGGTTTGCCTATCACCAACTGAGACGTGTGGCCTGATCCCGTCAAGTCGGTTTGGGGGTCTCAACGACACGCGTGCCAGTCAGTAGGTCGTGTAGCGCGCGACCGTGTGGCGCTAGCATCCATAGAAAACCTATGCCGAAACAGCCGATGGACAGTGTGGTGACCAAGAATCGAACCAGGGCCTCTCTTGGGTTCAATAAGTGGCCTGATTCAGAAATGAGCTGTAGACGCCAAACCTACATACCCAGGGTTTGGCCCTTGAAAGTCCAAAAATAAACAAAGAACAGTAAGCTCTCGAGGTAAAGAAACATTTGATAAACAGGGCCTTGAAGCGGCTCTTGGCGATCATTCACGCCTATGACCACCAAGGTGGAGATCATCCAAAGCGCCAAAATTAACAAGCCGTCATAGAACAGCGCGCCTAAGCGCCTGGGAAACCCGGCGCTGGCGAATTGAGCTCTGTCATTTGCATGGTTGTTCATGACCTTGATGATGCCCCCGCAAGGGTCTGGTCGATTGGGGTTTCGAGTTCAGTGCCTGCGAAAGAGGCATTGAATCGAGATCTGGGCGTTGCGATTGTGCGCGGTTGCAAGCCAAGTATCGATTGCTTGACGTTGGTATAGAGGATTTTGCTCCTGGCCGGCATGAACGAAGTCGCTAAAAAAATGCGCGCTAAATGCATGACGTCACGGCGTATCGACGATCATAAAGTTAGCTTCACACTCGGCAATGAGTTGATCGTTGTCTGCCCTGCGCATTTCAGCTGCCATGCTGGCAACGTTCCGACGGCTTTTGATGCACCAAGATCGAAGATTGACGGCAGTGCCTGTCGGGAGCGACGTTTTGTAACGAAGATCACACCGGCCGGTGACTGCCCGATGACCTCGTAAGTAGAGCCAATTGGCCATCACGTCATCGAGGGCGCTGAAGATAATGCCGCCATGAGTGATGCCCTGGTAGCCGCAGTGATGAGCCTCTGGCGTGAACGAAGACACGCAATGTTCTCCCTCGAGCACAAAGGTCAGCTTCAATCCGATGGGGTTGTCGGGGCCACATACAAAACATTGATTGGCATCGTCTCTTAAATCAGTCATGGGTCTCACGTGGTCTCACAAATCAAGATTGGGTGTGCGCGATCGCTTTTGCATTGCTAGCCTGAGAGAGATCAGTAGAACTGACCTTTCGGTGCGTCGTCTGATTCGGTTGTGGAACGGGCTGCCTTGAGCTCTTGACGTGCGAGTCGGGTCATAAACGCACTGTCTTGGCCTAAGGTGACCATTTGAAATCCCTGCTGAATATAGCGCTGAGTGAAGGCTAAAGAGCCAGTATGAATGCCTGCTGCGACCTTGTGATGCTGGCACCGTTCCAAGATGTGGCTCACTGTTTCAACGTGAAGAGGATGGTCGTTGTCTCCGGTCGGAGACAATCCCAACGCATACGCAAGATCGGCTGGCCCAATGTAGGCTGCGTCGACACCGGGTGTGCTCAAGATGTCATCCAAATGATCGAGCGCCTCACGCGTTTCGATCATGACGATGCACGCTAACTGGGAATTCGCCTCTTCGACATAGCCTTTTCCCGCGTACATCATGGCCCGCGTGGGTCCGAAGGAGCGAAGACCATCGGGCGGATAGCGGCACGCAGAGACGGCGCGTTCGGCTTCCTCTCGATTATTGACCATCGGGACAATGACGCCATACGCCCCAGCGTCGAGAACCCGCATGATTTCGTAGGGTTCGTTCCATGGGACTCGCACGAAGGGAATGGTTTCGGTGGTGGAAATGGCCGGAAGCATATGGGTGACGGCTTTGAAGTCGATCATGCCATGCTGCATATCGAGGCATAGCCAATCAAAGCCCACGTGAGCCATTTGTTCTGCGGTCATCGCCGAGTCAATGGATAACCAGCCGCCTACCGTCTGCTGGCCTTGATGCCAGGCGGTCATGACCTTGTTTTCGCGCATGCTTTGATCCTCGCTTCGAACCCTGAAGGCTAGAGATGGGGGTCTAAGGCGTCAAGCTGCTTCGAATCACCGATTCGGTTTTCCTTGACAGCTCAGAGACCTGGCCATCGCCCATGTGTTGCGTCGTGATGGCGGGATGTATCTTCAGCAGGACAGGTCCTGGACGCCAGCGAACCGTACCCGTTGGCAAAAGCCTACCGGTGCCGCTGATGCTCATGGGCAGAACTGGGAGTTTGAGATCGATTGCGAGCCTGAATGCGCCTCGCTTGAAAGGAAGTAATTGACCCTCATGATGACCTCGAGTGCCTTCGGGGAAGAACATGACGCACATCCCGCGGTTCAGGCGATGCGCGACCGACTGGATGCTGGCAACGGCGGCTTGCGAATTGGATCGATCGACCACGATATGGCCCATGGCTCTGCAAGCGGCACCAATGATGGGCACGCGCATCAATTCTTTTTTCAGCACCCATTTGAATTCCAAGGGAAGGAATCCATAGATCAGAAGAATATCGACCTGGCTCAGATGATTCGCAGTGAGCACATACGATTGACCGCCTTTGAGATGCTCGATGCCCTCGATGTGTACCTGCATACCCAGGGTCATGGCGTTAAAGCGTGCCCACAGGACA
>JALRJG010000088.1 GCA_023261215.1 Pseudomonadales bacterium
CCTCACGGAAGGATGCTGGCGAAACGCCGCGAGCGTCTCTGGATCCCATCCATTGACCTGGACCAACATGTCCCCATAGCCCGGGATCTGCAAATAAGTCGCCAGGCGCGCCACAATGTATTTTAGATAGACCTCTTCTTTCACCTCGCAGGCGGTCGCGAGGACCGACCAATTCTTGCAAATCCCTTCTGGGCGACCGGCGATGGCCTCGCCTCTTCGGACGGCGGTCACCGCATCCGCCAGCGCTTGGTCGCTCATGAAGGTGTGCAGATGGGTCCCGTCGTAGCATGTTCCTGCATGCTCAAGACTCTTGAAGCCAAACCCCACATACAAGATCGGAATATCTTCATCTAAGTAAGGCGGCATCGACAGCACGGGGTAGTTGCCGAGCGCACCCTGATACTGGGTAATGGTCTCGCCTTTCCAAAGGCGGCGCATCAGAGCAATGAATTCTCGCTCGCGAGCATAGGTCGGATGCTTTAGACCCATGGCCTTCCAGTGACTGGCAACGCCTTTCGCGAGTCCCAGCGCAAAACGACCCTCTGATAACCGGTTGAGTGTACTGCCAATGGAGGCGGTCACCGTGGGGTGACGCTTGTTGAGGTTGGTCCCGGAGGTGCCTATGAAAATTTCGGTGGTCACTGCGGCAACCGCCCCACAAATCGCCGCTATTTCCTTGAAGTCACTGCGTTCAGAAATCATCACATTGCCGAGCCCTAGGGCTTCCGCATCTTGGACCTGTCGCAAAATATCTCGGGGCGATCGGGTATGTCCTGGTAATCCGTAAAATCCGAGTTCAGGATACTTCGATTGATACTCTGGGAAATTCATTGAGCCCCCTTTTTTCTGTTGGCTAACCGTTGACCTGAATCCGAGCTGCGATGGGTCGATGGCTTATCAATTGCGTGTTGAACGAGGAAGGTGCTCGTGGCCATCATAAAAATCTCGGCCCTCATGACTCGCATCGACTGAGACGAATGACTGGAATCGCTCGAACCACTTAATCTTGATAGTCCTTGAACCGGGGCAATGCCGCAATCATTTTCTCAAAGGCTCTGGATCTGTTCTGGCCCGACAAGACATCTGCAAGGCCTCGATAAGTCTCGCTACCACGCTCGATCATGACTAGAGGATTCGCTAATAGATTAAAAAACCACATCGGGTGCTTCGAACTTCCACCCGCTGAGGCCACGACAATGCAGTCATCTCCATCTGCACAATAAGAAAGCGGTGTCGTCAACCAGCGATTGGTTTGCGCACCCCGCATCGTGAGCAGCAGCATCGGATTACCCTCAAATCGACCACCACATAGACCAGCGTTTGCTCGAAACTCGTCGATAATCGACTGATTGAATGCCTTCAACGCCTCAACACTGCCAAACCCCAGCAAGCCATCTTCAGACATCGATGTCGCCTCCAACGATTTCAGTTAGGTCGACCCAACTAGCAAGACCCGCGGCGCCGCGATCGGCGGATGCCTCTCTTCGATCCACCTGTCCTCAGCACTCACTCGCAAAAGCGCCGTACGCAATTGCGCTGGCAGCCCTATTGCGCAGCATGCAGTGGATCCCTCTCTTTCCGTACTGAGATCCACTCTTTAAGCTTCTCCGTCTTCGCTGGGTTTTCGTATTGCGTCAGCATGACTTCGAGAAGACGTTCACTTCGCGCCGCTTAAGGGATGAGCACCACCTTCACGCAGCGCCCCGCGTGCTGGTCGGCAATGGCCTGGTTAATCTCCGTCAGTGGATACGTTTTGATTAACCGATCAAAAGGCAACCGGCCAGCGCGATAATGATCAATCAACTCAGGAATAAACGCATCAGGATCACTGTCACCTTCAATAATGCCGCGAATCGATTGGCCAAAGGTCATCAAACCGGAGAGCTCTCCTGGCACGGGCGTGCCCGGTGGCGCAATGCCGACGACACCCAGCGTACCCATTGAGCCGAGACATCCCATGACCGCTTGCAACACATCAGGAATACCGGTGGTATCAAAGGCATAGTCCAACCCCACAGGCACCAAGCCACGCACCGCCTGAATCAAATCCGGTGTTTCAGCGGGGTCAAGCACGTGAGTCGCTCCAAACTCCAGCCCTAGCGCACGTCGCTCTGCACGCGGCTCCAACAAAATGATGGTGTCACAGCGCTGAATTTTCGCTCCCATCACAGCAGCTAGACCCACAGGACCCCCTCCCATGATCAGAATCGAGGTCCCGGGCTTGGCCGCGAGCGATCGCATCACACCACCAGCCCCTGTCTGAATGCCACAACCGAGCGGACCAAGCAATTCAACCGGCAGCGATGGATCGACTCGAACGACATTCGCCTCATACGTGAGTGCATGGCTTGCAAAAGATGACTGCCCAAAAAAATTAGAGGCGACTGCACCCGCGTCATGGCTGAGCGCCGACGACCCATCCTCGCGGGAACCGATGTAGTTCAACATGGGCATCGTTCGGCAATAGGCGGGGTCATGCGTTCCGCAGCGATCACACGCGCCGCAAGATCGGAACGAAATGGCCACCGCATCACCCACAGCCACCTTGGTCACGGCTTCTCCGACGGCTTCTACAATTCCAGATCCCTCATGACCAAAGACCGCGGGAAATGGGTAACCATCGGTTCGGCCAGCGAAGACGATATCCGTGTGACAGAGCCCAACGCCTAAGATTTTGACCAAAATCTCATTGGCGCGCGGGGGCTCGAGTTCTAAGGATTCAATTTTAAATTCGGGATCCCCGGCATACTTTACTGCGGCAGTGATCTGCATGATCGTCTCCTGTCTCATCCGTGCTGCTTAGATCGATAGTAACGAGACTCGAACACCGCGGCAAAAGCGTCTTCATCGGGCGAGACCCATCATGCCTGAACGCGGTTTTTTCAATGTCGTTTGTCATGACCGAAGGCATCAAGCCGCGAGAAAACGAATCCATCAACGCTCTCCTCGCGCCTCAATACCCAGTGGAGGGCCTCCCGTTTCGTTGACTTCGAACGTCAGCGTTTGATGACCATGCCATTTGCGGAGGCCGCTAACGCAGAAGGATTCGATGGGCGCCAACCTCACCATGAGACACAGCCCGCTCACGCCCGGCACTTGCCGAGGCAGGCGCGCCGCCTGAATCCACCCCCAGCGGATATCCCATCACGTGAGGCGTAGGATGGACTCAGGACCCTGACAGCCCCATCGACTTACGCCAGCGACGTTCCCCGACTGCAACCTGAGTCGTCACTGCACCCGCCGGGCGATGCGCTCGCCCAGATGCATAGCCGAGGTCCATTTGCCACCAAAAATCGTGATCAATCGGCGATTGACTTCGATTTCACNGTCCCGCGAAGCGCTCGAAAAATCACCCAACGCGTGACCTTTGAACGCAATCGGCCGAACACCTGCAAATCGGTCCACAATCATAGAAGCCGTCAATTCGCCCGAAAGTACGCCCTTCACAGCATTCAGTAGATAGCGCTCTTCATCGGCATGACATTGAATCGGCTCACCCTCTCTCTGCTCCACTTCTGTCGTGCCGCATAACAGCCCACCGGGTTCAGGGAGAAGAAAGACGATGCGATCATCCACGCGTGATTGCACAACCAGCGGATGGGTCAAGGGCCGGCTGAAACGTAAATGACTGCCTCGAATCAGAGAAATCTTATACGCTGATTGAATACCGCTCTTCGCCAGAAGACCGGCTGACCAAGGCCCTGCCGCGTTGACGATCCAATCAAAAGACCATTCATCGCCTGACGAGAGGGACAGTCTGCCATCTGTGCGAACCTGATCGACCGCTGTTTGGGATTCAAGGCGCACCCCAGCTTCCATCGCTCGATCAAGCAACCAAGCCGATAAACCAGGTTCATCCATCTGCACATCCACATAGCTCACGCTGGCGCGCAAACCTTTGGGTGAAAGTTCCGGATTGTGCTCTAGCGTTTCCCGCGCGGAGTGATACCGGCTCGGCCCAAGGCCCCGCTGTCCAGCCAAAACTTCGTAGAGCTTGGCACCGGCATAAAGCATCCATCTCGATCGTGGTGAGTACTGATCGATAGGAATATAAAATCGACTCACTCGCGTGAACTGAGGGGCTTCTTTTAACCACCAAGCGCGTTCGATGAGCGCCTCCCGCACCAAACCGAGACGAAACTGTTCTAAGTAACGAATTCCGCCATGCAGTAACTTCGACGATTTTGAACTTGTCTCGGCAAAGGGGATCCCCCGATCGATCAGGGTGACTTGATGGCCGGCTTCGGCCAGTGCAATTGCAGCACAAACGCCATTGACTCCGGCACCAACGATTCCGATCCGCTGCGTCATTGAGCGTCACTCACTCTAACAGCCCAAGAAGCGACTACGGCGCGAAGATCAAGGGTCGCGCACGTTCGTTCAAGCGCCGCTGACCCCCGAGGAAGCCTTCCCGTCGGCATCTGTTTCAAGTTGCTTAAGATCGTTGCTGACATCAATCCACAAACGCTCGTGCCTCACCAATGACTTGGCTTTGATTTAAGTCCATCAGGGAAGAGGTTCAGTCTCACGCTGCACGTTCACTTCGAGAAACGCAGACAAACGTTTTCTTCCAGACCCGTTTACCAACGCCAAGCGAAGGTCTCTCTCTTCTACCGCCTTCAAGCTTAAGAGCCTGCGCTTTAGCCATGGGCTGGGACATCCCCTAAAAAGCGCACTCAATAAATTGGCCACCCTCAATCTACTCCAAGGTGAGTGTCATTTCGCGCGCACCATTAACTTCCCGAGGTTGCCACCCTCAAACATGAAACCTAGAGCTTCCGGGTACCGCTCAATACCTTCAAGAATTTCCTCGGCGATGACGAGTTCACCTCGGCTCACCCAATCGGCAAGCTCGGCCTTGGCTGCGGGAATCGATTCTGGAAAATGGAAATAAGCGAAGCCTTCCATGATCGATTGGCGTTCAGCAAGGCGCAGATACATCGAAGGCCCAACCACCTGGTCCATTTGGTTGTATTGAGAGATGGCGCCGCAGATCACGACCTTGCTTCTCATGGCGATCACATCCAGTACCGCATCCATCACCGATCCGCCCACATTATCGAAGAACACGTTCACACCTTCAGGGGCTAACGCTTTGAGTTGATCGGTCACGTCTTCGGCTTTGTAATCAATGCCGGCATCAAAGCCTAACGTTTCAGTCAGAAACGCTTTTTTGCGTTCACCCCCTGCAATCCCAATCACCCGCGCCCCTTGCTTTTTGGCGATTTGACCTGCAATCGAACCCACCGCGCCAGCGGCCGCTGAGACGACGAACACATCACCATCCTTAGGCTTTGCGACGCACTTCACACCAATCCATGCGGTGATCCCGGTTGACGCACCCAAGGCGCCCAAATGAATACTCAGGTCATGCCCGGGTAACGGTTCCACGGTTTCGATCAGCTTGGCGGATACCGTGGCAATCGTTTGCGCACCCAAGGCTCCGCGTACGGCTTGCCCAGGCTCGAACCCTTCGGCTCTCGATTCTAAAACGAACCCTACACCCCCGGCCAAAATCGTACGCCCCAAGCCGACTTGCTGATGGAACCCATCCCCCACCAACATCGTTCGCGTTCCGGCATCTACAGAGATATAAGCCACTTGCACACGAACCTCGCCCTCGGCGAGCGGTGACAGTGCTTCAGAGATCACTTCGAAACAATCTGACGTCGCAACCTTCTCAGGCCGTTTTGCCAGGATCACTTTGGTATTCGTGTCCAAACTTTCCTCCATCTTCATTTATTGCTCGAAATTTTTGCTCGAAATCGGCTTCGACGCGGCGCTTCCCGCGACGCCTTGGCTACTCTCGCAGACCAAATGGGTTTTGGATCCTCCGCCCAGCCAATCGCGGTTTATCCCATCGGGTACATATACCAATCACGTAACCTCAAAAGCGGAGCGCGGCCTTTGAAAATCTGAGCGCTGACTTTATGACTGAGCATGGCGACTATTAGCTTTCAACCTACAGCGCCTCCCTTAAATCAACGCTAGGCCGCACCAAAGTGCCAAAGGGTAGGGTTGATCCTGTTCTCAATTCAAGCTAGCACACACCCGTTATTCCTCGCTCCCAAATCCGACGAAATGGACGGCCTCATCCAGGGATTTCCGTTGCGAAACCACCGCATTGGCTGGGAAATCATCGTCGGGGTACCCCATGGCAACGCAGATCATGATCACCTGATCCTCAGGGATGGCCGCATGCTCACGGACCACCGGTGACTGCATGATGCCTTGACTGTTAATCACGCAACCGAGCCCCTTGGACCAAGCGGCATTGACTAACGCATTGGTGACGCCACCGCAATCAAAAGGCCCGATATCGCCGCCATGAATACTTCGGTCATAGGTCACAACGATCGAAACCGGCGCGTCGAACTGTCGAAATCCACGCAATACCCAGTCTTGCCGACCCTGCTTGTCTTCCCGCGCAATTCCCATGGCCGCGAACAACTGTTTGGCAATTTCGATTTGGCGGGTTCTATGCTCGCCTTCGTAGGCACCGTGCCCTCTGAATTCCCTGGAGTCGGGCACGCCAGCCAGATTTCGCTCCGTGTTCCCCTGGCGAATGGCGTCTAAGGGCTCGCCACTGACCACATAGAAATTCCACGGTTGCGTATTCAGCGACGAAGGGGCACGAATCGCCATCGCTAGGACTTCTTTAATCAACGCTTTGGGAATGGGCTTTGGTAAAAACCCTCGAATACTTCTTCGACCCAGTACCACTTCAGCATAATCCATCGCGTGTCCTCTTCTTGTTCCTAACTATCGCTTGTCTCTATCC
>JALRJG010000089.1 GCA_023261215.1 Pseudomonadales bacterium
ACATTTATCCTCGTGAGATTGAGGAGTTTCTCTATACGCACGACGAAATCGAGGATGTGCAGGTGATCGGCGTGCCTGATGAGCGATACGGTGAGGAGCTCATGGCTTGGATTAAGCCCAAGGCGGGCTCGAGCCTGCCTTCGGATCCGGTGATGCTACATAGCCAAATCAAGGCCTATTGCGACGGTAAGATCGCGCACTTTAAGGTCCCTCGATACGTCAAATTGGTCGATGAGTTCCCCATGACGGTCACCGGTAAGATCCGCAAGGTTGAGATGCGCGAGGTCGCCGTGGCTGAGCTGGGGCTCGAGTCCGCGAATGCAGTGAAGCATGCCTAAGGGGTCACGGAGACGAGCTCGCGTGCGCGTTTGCATCATCCTAGGATGATACGCTTCGGTGTCTCTAGGCGGTGCGCCTCTCATGTCCGAATCGACTAAAATCTAGGCGCGAGCGCTGACGGTTCGAAAGCGTGAGCAGAGGCCCCTGACGGGCCACATCAACGATCTCACCAAGGAGCTTAAGGCGTCTCGCGCGAGCCGCCCCTCAAGGACCCATAGCATGATGACCCGCTTGCGCGATATTCAACGCAGTCCCATGGCTTTGCTCGTATTGATGAGCATTGCCATGCCGGTGGCCTTCAATGTTTGGTCGGCGCTCTTAAATAATTTTGTTGTTGAGCGGGCTAATTTCACAGGGATTGAAATCGGCATTCTCCAGAGCTTGCGTGAAGTGCCGGGGTTTTTAGCCTTTACGGCGGTATTTGTTCTTTTGGTTCTAAAGGAGCAGACCTTTGCGTTGATCTCTCTGGTCATGCTGGGTCTGGGCGTCGCCGCCACAGGGTTCTTTCCCAGCGAGTACGGACTTTACTTCACCACCGTGTTGATGAGTCTAGGCTTTCATTATTTCGAAACCATCAAACAGTCGCTCAGTTTGCAGTGGTTCACCAAAGAAGAAGCCCCTGCGCGACTCGGTAAACTCCTGGCAGTAGGGTCGGTGACCTCTCTCGTGGCGTACGGTGCACTGTGGGTGGCACTCGAAGTTTTCGGTTGGCAATACCAGACCAATTTCATGGTGGCTGGCGGGGTTTGTTTACTTCTGGCGTTGGTTATGTGGCTCGTGTTCCCGCATTTCGAATCGGAACATCCTCAAAACAAACAGCTCGTGCTCAGAAAACGGTATTGGCTCTATTACTTACTGACATTTCTCTCAGGTGCGCGGCGTCAGATTTTTGTGGTGTTTGCGGCGTTCTTAATGGTCGAAAAATTTGGTTACTCGGCTTCAGAAGTGACCACCTTGTTCTTGGTGAATTACGTCTTTAATTGGGTCTTTGCAGAACGGATAGGACGAGTGATTGGGGCGATTGGTGAGCGTGCCGCGCTGAGCGCCGAGTATCTTGGGCTCATCGTTGTCTTTGTGGCGTATGGGTTGGTCACGGATCCGGTTTGGGCTGCGGCCCTCTATGTGATTGATCACATGTTTTTTGCGTTGGCCATCGCGATTAGCACTTACTTCCAGAAAATTGCAGATCCCAAAGATCTGGCGAGCAGCGCGGGTGTCTCATTTACGATCAATCACATTGCCGCTGTCATTATTCCAGCCGCTTTGGGCCTGGTCTGGGTGGTGTCTCCTTCGCTTGTCTTTTATACCGGTGCGGCCTTTGCTTTTCTTTCGCTTGCCGCGTCTCAGTGGATTCCACGGCATCCTGAAGCTGGGCGCGAAACGGCCTTTCCTGGGTCATCTATGGTCGCGCCGGCGGTGAATCAGTAGGTGCGGCGCATGACGCTGCGAGGAGACGCCTTTGCATTTTGACCACATTGTTGTCGGCATCGGAGGCATGGGGTCGGCTGCGCTTCGAGCGCTCGCCCTTAGAGGTCAGCGAGTTCTAGGAATCGAGCAGTTCAAGATCGCGCACGATCAAGGCTCCAGTCACGGGCATTCGAGAATCATTCGTTTGGCGTATAACGAGCATCCCGATTATGTGCCGCTGCTAAGGCGTGCATTTGGCCTCTGGGCCGAAATTCAAGATGAATACGGGGAAAGGCTGTTTGTTCAAACGGGAGGACTTGATGTGGGTCCTGCGGCAGGGCGTGTTGTGCAAGGCGCGCTCGCAGCCTGCAAAACCCATGCTTTGGATCACGAGTGCTTAGAGGCAGGCGATATCGGTCGACGGTTCGCTGGAATCCGGGTGCCGTCTGATTACGCCGCCGTTTTTCACCAGGAGGCTGGATATTTAGACCCAGAGGCATGTATCACCGCGATGGCACAGAGCGCAGTGCGTCACGGTGCAACGCTCAAGGAGGGGGAAGAAATTCTCTCGCTATCCATGCATGACCAAGGTTGCGAAGTGGTGACGAACCGAGATCGATACACGAGCGATGGCTTGGTCTTTACCGCGGGCGCTTGGAGCAGCCGGCTGCTGCCACGGCTTAAAGCGCTCGCGATTCCAGAGCGACAAGTGGTAGGTTGGTTTGATCCAGCTGAGCCGAGTGCATTCGGTGCTGATCGTTTCCCGGTGTTTATTCTCGATTCTCACCTAGGCGAATATTATGGCTTCCCGATTGATGCCAGGGGCCGTGGATTCAAGATTGGTCGATATCATCACCTCGAGGAGCAAGTGGATCTCAGCGCGCCGATGCTCGAACCAGGCGGTGCGGACGAAGCGTTGCTGAGACAAGCCATCAGCGCTTATTTCCCGGACGCCAATGGTCCCCTTCAGCGTATGCAGACCTGCATGTTCACGAACAGTCCCGATGGGCATTTCATCATTGACCGGGACCCTGGAGATCAACGCCTTGCCTTCGGCGCAGGGTTTTCAGGCCACGGCTTCAAATTTGCGTGTGTTGTGGGCGAGTTGCTGAGTGAATTGGCCTGTGAGCCGGAAAAGAACCCCCTTCCGCTCTTTTCTCTTGCTCGGTTCGAATGAAGCGGACACCGGATGGGAGCGCAAGCGTTGCGCGAAGTAGCCGAAGCGCGCCTATTCCTCCCGCGACCCGCCGTGAGGATGAGAATGTTCGGTTAGCTTGGATTGAGCCGCTCGTCGCCCCCCTTGTAGTCTTGCTACCGGTAACCTTCCTGCACAGGACGTCTAGGCAGTGCCCACCAGGCCGCGTCACACAGCGCAAGTAACTCATCGTCCCACTCGAAGCTGACTGCATCGAGATTTGCTGCAAGCTGAGTTGCCTTGGAAGCCCCAATAATGGCGCTGGTGATGCCGGCTTGCCTCAGCACCCAAGCCACACTCACTGTGACGAGGGAGAGGTTCCGAGTGTCGGCGGCGAGCTTGAGCTTTTCAACCTCCGCAAATTGCGCATCTTGCCAGTAGCGATATTGGTACCGCTCTGCGGCCGTCCCCAGCGTGAATCGGGTGCCTTCTTCAGGCGCCTGGCCCGCCGCGTACTTGCCCGACAGGAAGCCGCCCGCCAGCGGGTTGTACACGATCACACCCAATCCCGCGGATTCGCATAGCGGCAATAATTCAGTTTCAATTTCTCGATATAGCAAGTTATAGCGAGGCTGAACCGAAACGTAGCCCTCAATCCCCATAGAGGATGCCGCGGAAAGTGCCTCACTCAATCGCCAGGCAGGATAATTAGAGCACCCCACGTACCGAACTTTGCCCTCACGCGTCAGGTCCTCGAAGGCCCTCAACGATTCCTCAATCGGCGTTTTTGGGTCAAACCCATGGGATTGGTAGAGATCAATGTGGTCGGTCTGTAGCCGGGATAGCGAGGCCTCAATGGCCCGTTTGATGTGTACACGTGACAAACCGCTGTTGTTAGGGCCTTTGGCCATGGGCGCAAAGCATTTGCTGGCCAATTGAACCTGATCTCTAACACCGCGCGATTTCATCCATCGGCCCAAAATGCGTTCAGTTTCGCCGATGGTGCTTAAGTCGCCACCTAAAGGATAAACATCGGCCGTGTCCAAAAACGTCAACTGGTTCGCAAAGGCTTCGTCAAGAATCTCGAAGGATGTCGCCTCATCGACCTGCAAGCCAAAGGTCATTGTGCCCAAGCAGAGGGGGGGTACCTGCAATCCACTGTTCCCTAGTCGTCTATGTCTCATCTGGTCACCTCACTGCTGCGTTATTTTTGACTGGGTAGGTCTCATCCTCAGTCCTCGATTAAGGTCATGATCGCCTTGGCGTAAGGGCAGGGTACCACGGCCCGAAGAGTGTGAGTCGATCAAATGGCGGTGGCATGGCTTAATCGGTCGCCCTGCCTCTGTCCGCTCTTCGCCTCGATTCAAGAACCCAAGAGGCTGATTCAATCCTTCACTTCGTCGGGGTCCTCCGTCACGCGGTCAAAAGGCCAGTGGGTTGTCCCTTCAAGTGGCGCTACTTTGCGCGTGACCGGATGAACGGACACTGCGTCCGATCAAGGTTCAAACCATTGATCCGCAAGTCGCGGGCCACTGTTGCGGCGCAGAGAGCGGTTTGGCGCTGGGCAAGACCTGTCGCTGTCGGGTGCAGGATGATCCGCTGCATGGTAGACCTCGGTGCGCGGATTCAAAGGATGGCAAACCCTTTGTTCCTTTCGCTGCATCAGGCATGATGAAGGCGACGCGCGCGGCGCGTGGTTTTTTTTGGCCGATTCAATTTACTGGGTGGTCACCGGCTTTCTGGGAAAACAATCGGCGACGGGAGTGGCTTGACCACGGTCATGCCTGCCGGTGCGAACCCAGTCAGGCGATGGCCATCTGACCAGGTCAAACCTGTGTTTCGTCGATCGGGTGATCTTGATTCAGATTGCCGCGAGTTGAAGCGGGACAGCCAGGCAGTCAGCGCGCAGAGAAAAAAGGTATAACGCGTTGGCTGAGGCCTCAGCGCGACCCATTTTGATCAAATAAGCATGTAAAGAGGACAACATCATGGCAACAGTACTGATTACCGGAACGAACAAGGGCGTGGGGTTAGAACTCACCAAAATCTATGCTGCACGCGGTGACACGGTGCTCGCCGCTTGCCGTGATCCAAACGCTGCTGAGGCATTGAACCGAGTGGCGGGTTCCGTCGAAGTGGTCGGGGTAACCGTGGGGGACAACAACAGCGTCGCAGCGCTCGCTTCGTCGTTGGAAGGGCGAGCCATTGATGTGTTGATCAACAACGCGGGGACCTCAGGGCCGGCCCGAGACCAACAGACCACCTTTGCTATGGACTTCGAAGGTTGGGCTGATGCCTTCAACATTAACACCATGGCACCGGTGCGGATGATGCAAGCCTTGATGCCGAACTTGAGGTTGTCCGGTGCGGCCAAGGTCATGACTGTCACGAGCCAAATGGGCGCCTTGTCGCTCGATATGGCGGCGGCTCACGCGTACTGCGCGACGAAAGCGGCTGTCAATAAATTTATGCGTCTTGCCGCACTGGATCTCAAAAAAGAAGGGATTGCGGTTGGGCTCGTGCATCCGGGTTGGGTAAAAACGGACATGGGCGGCCCGCACGCAGACATTACGCCTGAAGAGAGTGCTGCGGGCTGTGCAGCAGTAACAGATGGGTTGTCCATGGAGAACACCGGGGGGTTTTGGAAGTGGAATGGTGAGGTGCACGGCTGGTAATCGGAATAGAGTCCGGGCTTTTGCCCGGTCGATCGTGCCCAATTACTGGAATGAGATCCGTATTGACCCTAAACCATCGGCGAGAGCACAACTGTGTGTCGAGACCGATCAAGCGCGAGACCTCAAAGCGCATGAGTACGAAGCCTGAAGGGGCATGTTCATTCAGGGTGCGAGCGCACGGTATCCCTACAGTGCATTAAGCGATGGTTGCGGCTCCCCTTGAGTGCTCAGGATGTGAGCAGTTGCGCCTCGACCGGTTCACAGGCTTGGGGTTTAAAGATTAATTTTCTGAGGTGAGAAGGAGAGCAATATGTTGAGTCAAGGTCCTATTGAAGACCGAATGGAAATTCGGGAGTTGATTGATTCTTATAACGATGCGGTCATGCGTTTTGACGCTGAAGCCTGGGCCAGTAATTGGGCTGAAGACGGCGTCTGGCATCTGCCTGGCGCGGGCGATGTGGCCGGTCGCGAAGCCATCGTGACCGTATGGAAGGGCGCCATGAGTGCGTTCAGCTTCGTTGGCTTTTTTGCATCTGCAGGTCCCATTGTGGTTAAGGGTGATTCGGCCGAAGGCACTTGGTATCAGCAAGAGTTTTTGCATCAAAAGGATGGCGTCAAGCGCAGCGTGACCGGACGCTATCAAGATGAGTACGTTAAGCAGGACGGCCGTTGGTACTTTAAAAAGCGAGTGTACGAAGTATTGAATGCGGAGGTGACAGAAGCGTCCTAGTCAGGCGCGTCCTGTATCGATGCTGGTTGGGGGAGACCCATGAGAGACCGCATGATCGCGAGTGACCGGTGTGTGGATGTATCGGGTTGCTTTGATCCCGCCACGGGCGTGTTGAGGCGCCACATCTTTGCCGACGAGGCGATCTATCAGCAAGAGCTCGAGCGCATCTTCGCCCGAGGTTGGAACTTCATGTGCCACGAATCACAAGTCCCTGAATCCGGTGATTTCTTTATGAACTGGATCGGTGAGGACGAGGTGATTGTCGTCCGAGGCCGAGATCAGAAGATTCATGTCTTGATTAACAGTTGCCCTCATCGAGGCAATACCGTGTGTCGAGCCGAACTGGGCAATACGCGGAGTTTTTTCTGCTCCTATCACGGTTGGAATTTTGACCTGGATGGTCGACTGATAGGCATGCCGGGTGAGGAAACGTTTTACAAAGATGGGGTCGATA
>JALRJG010000008.1 GCA_023261215.1 Pseudomonadales bacterium
GATCGCGGGTCAAAGCCCAGTTCTTGCCACCCATCTACTCGAAAATGGGATTGCGGTGCCGATAGATTCCGCATCGGTTTCTTGGCCAGCGCACTGGAGCGAGCTCCGTTTGGTTGGTGAAACCGAAGGCGTCGCGCTTGCTCCAGCACAGGGACTTTGGGTCAATGACCACTCCCTCAACGCGCCCACCCGACTGCAAGCAGGTGACGCGATCAGAGTCGGGTCTCTCATCATCACCGCCATACGCGTCACCCCCTGACATGGCTCGTCGTCGCACCACCAACGTCTTCAGCCTGACCTTTCTTGACATCATGTCCTGTGGATTTGGGGCAGTGATTCTCATCTACATCGTGATCAATCACGGCACTGAGGTCACCGGCGTGAAATGGGATCCACAACTTCAGGCAGAAGCCCAACGCATCGAGCAAGAGATCGAAGCTGAGAAAATCAACCAGGTTGAGTTGCGCAACGCGCTGGCCCTGGTCGACGAGCAAGTTGAGACCACGCAAGCAGCCATTGAGGAAAAGCTGCAACTGATTGAGAGGTTAAGACAAGCGTTAGAGGAATTAACCGAGCAAGCAACCACCCAGACCGAGGCTCGATCTAGCCTTGAGGCCGCGCTCATCGAGCTGGAAGTCGAGATCAAAGATTTGGAAACCGCAGTCGCCGCATCCGAGCAAGCAGGTGCCGCGCTTCGAGAGATCGAAGGCCAGGGCGACCGACAATACCTCACGGGTCTAAGAATGGGTGGGCGTCGTGTGCTGATCCTGCTCGATCAATCAGCGAGTATGCTTGATGAGACCATTGTCAATGTGATCCGACTTCGGAACCTCAGCGAGTCGACTCGAAAATCGAGCCCAAAGTGGCAGCGGAGCTTGCGCACCGTTGAGTGGATCACGGCCAATATGGCCCCCTCTTCTCAGTTCCGAATCGTGACATTCAACACCGAAGCAAAATCCGTTGGCCCAGGCGACGCCTGGCGCTGGCTAGAAGCAAAAGACGAAACATCATTGGACGAATCACTCGCTGCGCTCGCGAACTTAGTGCCCTCCGGTGGCAGTAATTTGTCCGGCGCTTTCGAGGCGATTTCCAAGATGGAACAAGCGCCCGACAATATCTTTTTGCTGACCGATGGATTGCCAACCCAAGGCGATCGCCCCGCCCGCGGGAGTAACATCGACGGCCAAGGAAGGATGAGGCTATTCGCAGAAGCGCTCGATAAGTTGCCCTTGAGCGTGCCAGTCAACGTGATTCTATTGCCGATGGAAGGTGACCCTATGGCCAGCCCATCATTTTGGCGTTTAGCTCAAATGACAGGGGGTGCGTTCCTATCTCCGCCTGAGGATTGGCCATGAGCCCGCGAAGAGACCGTAACCCTGAGGGCGTAAGCCTTTCCTTTCTTGACGTCATCAGTTGCGGCTTTGGCGCCATTATTTTATTGCTCGTGCTCACGCGTGTCTTCGATCCTGTCACCATTGACGCGAGCATTGTCGATCTCGATGGTTACGTCGAGAAGCTCGAGCGTGAACTTGTCGAACTGAAAGGCGAAACTCTCAATTTGAACCGAACGCTCATCCGACGACAGGATCAGAACGCCGAAGAACTCGAGAAACTGACGCGCGTGACCTCCGAGGAACAAGCCATCGAGAAATCGGTCGACAGCGCCAGTCGTGAAGATGCCGCCGCAAATGCGATTCGTGAACAACTCGCCCAAGCACGCCAGCAAATGAGTGCAGAGCTCCAAGCTTTGCTCAAAGATTATCGCCGCGCAGAGGACGATCAAACCATTGGCGGCATACCTGTGGATTCGGAATACGTCATCTTCATCATTGACACCTCGGGCAGCATGTTCAATTACGCATGGCCTCTGGTGGTACAAAAACTACAAGAGACGCTTGAGGTCTATCCCAACCTCAAAGGCATTCAAGTGATGAACGACATGGGTAACTACATGTTTGCCCAATACGCCGGCGAGTGGATTCCCGATACGCCAGCGAGGCGGCGCGCGATCGTGGCTCGACTGAGAGATTGGAATGCATTTTCGAACTCCAGTCCTGTTGAAGGCATCACGCGGGCTATCTCAACCTTCTACCAACCCGGGCGCAAAATATCGCTCTACGTGTTCGGTGATGAATTCACCGGGCGATCCATTCAACAGGTGTTGGATACCGTCGATCGAATCAACCGACGAGACGATAACGGGCGTCGCCTGGTCCGGATCCATGGTGTTGGATTCCCCGTGCAATTCGCGGCTCCGCCCCAATTTCAGGACACGGGGATCAAGTTTTCCATTCTCATGCGCGCACTGTGTGCAGCGCACGAAGGCACCTTTGTTGCACTGAATGACTTTCGTTAATCAGGTGCCCGACCGCTTTGATCAGAAGGTGTACGCGGCGCTTGATCACCTAAACGCGTCTCAATCGTCTGGACCAAGGATTTAATCTCTGCCAACTCCTGACGCAAATTGGCGAGCGACGTTCGCTCGGGATCTTCGGTGTCGAGCTTCGCCTGCTCTTCTTCGAGGACATTCACCACAATTCCGATCACCATGTTCAAGAAAGCGAAGGTGGTCAAAAAGATGAAGCTCAAATAGAACAACCAAGACCAGGGGTACACCGCCATGGTCTCGTACATCACATCCGTCCAATCCTCGAAGGTCATGACGCGGAACAGCGTTAGCATCGCGATCGCGATATTGCCCCAAAGCTCTGGGTTAATTCGTTCGAAGAAGAGACTCCCCGCGGCGGCGTAGATATAGAAAATAATGAAGATCAGCGTTGCCACATAACCCAGCCTTGGTAAGGCTGTGATTAATGAGTTCAGCAGCATTCTGAGCTCGGGGATAATGCTGACCATCCTCAAAACTCGAAAGACCCGAACCAGTCTGGCGACCAGGGCGGAATCGGAGTTGTCGATCGGGATCAGACTGACGAGCACGATCAAGGTGTCAAACACGTTCCACCCATTTTTGAAGAACTGAGTCTTCCGAGGCTCGCCCAAAAACCGAATGCTAATTTCGATCAAAAAGATCAGGGTAATGAGAAGGTCTAGCCCATCGATCACCGGCTTAACCCAAGATGGAAGATGATAGGTCTTTACGCCTACCAGCAAAGCAGACGTAATGATGACGAGGATAATAAATAGCTCAAACAGTCGATTAGACCGGGCCGCCTCAAAGCGAGCCTGCCATGAAGACGTCGCACTCATCACTCAGTCAATCCTGTGTTCTTTCTAGCCGCGCATTGTATCTCGACAGGGACAAGAAAAATTGCCGAGAAACCCATTCGCGCCTGCTGGATCCTTTCCCCGAAGGGCCTAAAGTCGGACATTCACTCGATAGCTCAACATGCTCTTTTCTTGAGGTTCCAGCGTGACTAAAAACCGTAAGGATTGGCCGTCAAACTTCTCTCCACCCGGACTGACATTCAGTAATCGCCAATCGCCAGGAATACGTTCAACCACTTCTATGCTGGCAGATCGATCAGATTGATTGACGATCTCGATCGACATTTCGATCTCAACCACTCGATCCGTTAGGCGCCTGAAATCCATCTGTTGCCGACGCATCTGCACATCAAAGGCTGCGCCGATCTCAAGCTCAAGCGCCTCTGGCTCACGAATGGGCTCAACACGATCCTCCCCTAGCAGCGTGTCTGAATCTGCGCCAACCAAATGGACGAACGCTTGCCCGGCCGGGAAAACGATCGGTTCCGCCGATGTCGTAGAGGGCGGCATCTCGATCTTCAGGATCCCTGAAAGCGGCGCGAGTTGCTGTGAGCCGCGCCCTCCGCCATACACGTCTAGCCAATGCTCTGATCGGTAATGCAGTGCCGCGGGTAAATCGCTGAGCGTGCGCACAGGCAATAGCCATTCGTCGCCCGGACGGATATCGAGCACGTGAGGCCAGGAAAATTGATGGTACAGCAAGGCCGTGTTCTGTTTCATCGTAGGTCCGCTCTCGGCAAGATCCGCTTCTGCGAGGGCCATCGTCCTAAGGTGACCGGGTTGGGGAAAAGCGCGAGGTGTGACCCGCTGTGGCTGACCGGCGATCAGATCAACCAAGACATCCGAAAATGAGGCCGTGCTCTCGTTCTTGACCAAGCCCCGCAAGACGAGGGTCGCGAGTTCCAATGAGGGATCAAAGAACACGCTATAGCTTGCCTGCCAGCTCAGACCTTCGAAGGCATAATGCAATTGACCGGACAAGGGCTCGCCCGGGGTTCCTCCTTGAATCTCTAAGTTGCTCTCGTTATCAGCGAAACTGGCATCAAACGAGAGTTCCTCTAAATCCACATACTGAACATCGGCGCTGCGCTGGATCAACAAGGGTGCAATCGAGACGATGCGACCTTCATTGAGTGCAGGGACCGCCGGATCATAGAGATCAGAACGTGGATTGAGCCGGACGAGCTGACCATACAAGCTCTGAGGCAACGAGGACCCATTCTTGGATACGTGAAGCCGAGCCGTTGCCTGGGGATGATTCTCTTCGTCCACGATCAGCGACTCGCTACGAATCTCTCTCGGCACCGTGAGCCAAGCCCGACCCTGCTCATCCCATTGACCGGATAAGGGGGCCTCTAACCGCGCTTCGTCATGAAATATCGTGATGCGTCGCGCGTCCCCCGAGGCCAGCGAACTCAAGATCAGCAATACGAGCGCCGTGGATGCCCAAGCCCATGGACTGAACCTTTTCACGTTGTCGTTTCTTTTCAAAGTTATTTCACCTTTTTTATTCCAAACCTAAATGTTCGCGACGGCCTTCGCCTGCGACCATGTTCTCTCTTGACGCTTTCCTTCGAGTTTCTCTTTGGCCCACAAATCCTCGAATCTTCTGGCGACTCAAGATCGAATCAAGATAAGCACCGAGGTCTATCCTCACCTGGATCCAAGGCGCAGCAACCGATGCCACCCAGCGTTTTAAATGGCTACGAGCCCACTTATTCTCCACGCGCGATGCCAGATCGCAACGTCAGCCAAAGCGGTTCGTCAACGCGCCTCTCCACCGAGCATGGTTACCACCCAATGCGCACCCTAGACGGGTTTCGCAACCTCGACGCTCATGATGAACAATCAAAACTGAAGCGGGCCTGAACAATGAGGCGCCGGTGCCTGACACTCGTAGAGCCCAACCCTGAGCCGGAAGCCATAGGCTCGTACAGCAATCAACCGAGTGGCACTCGCTCAAATGAAGATTGACTCGTGATGGTCATCCGTTATCCTCTCGCAACTCTTGCTCATCCGGCCACCATGGTTATGCCCGCTCAGACTTACCGCCAAGCATTCGGAGTCAAAATCCTCAACTCCGCGCACCCAGACATCCGACGCCTAAAGCGTGAAGGTCATGATGCAGCCATTCATGGCAACAAGTTCTGGAACTCAAGTTTCCTCGTGATGAAATATCTGAAGGCTAACCCGCCCCAACAAGGCGCTCGTATTCTGGAGATCGGCTGTGGTTGGGGGCTATTAGGCATCTTCTGCGCCAAACAGTTTGGCGCGATCGTGACCGGCATCGATGCGGACCCAGCGGTTGGCCCTTATCTTGATCTGCACGCCAAGGTCAACGGCGTTTCCATGACGTTCGAAAAGAAAACCTTTTCTCAACTCACGGCAAAGCACTTGGCGGAGTTTGATCTGATCTTAGGTGCAGATATCTGCTTTTGGGATGAACTCGCAAACGATGTCTATCGGCTCATGAAGCGCGCAAAGAAACTCGGCCAGGCACATAGCATCATTGCTGACCCTTGTCGGCCACCGTTCAATCAAATGGCCGAGCGGGTCCTGGCCGAGAATTCTGATGCACGCCTGCTCAGACGACGACTGTCCTCGCCCGTACGAGCCTCGGGCGACCTACTCTGGGTGCCTTGAGCCGATCATGGCTTTTGGCCCTCGTTCAATCGACCACCTCACCGATCGATGGCCGACCATCCGAAATGGGCGCAGCGCCAGTCAATCGCGTCAGAATTCGGCTTGTGTAACATCCTTTGGGCGCGGGCCTAAATGTTAAGCGGCATTGACCCTCGATCACTGGCGGGCGCCTACTTTGCGATCACCGCCTACACCATCTGGGGACTAGCGCCGCTTTATTTTAGAGCCGTGAGTGCCGTCTCATCTTTTGAGATTATTGCTCATCGAGTGGTGTGGTCAGTGGTGCTGTTGTTTGCGGTTCTCGCCGTCACGCGCCAACTGGGTTCGCTTCGCGTCAGCACCAAACAGTTGCTGATTCTTTTTGTGACTGCTGCACTGCTCTCGATCAATTGGCTGGTGTTTGTCAGCGCCGTCACCCAAGGTCAGGTCATCGCAACGTCACTCGGCTACTTCATCAATCCACTCGTGAGCGTTTTTCTTGGACTGATTTTCTTGCGTGAGCGATTGCGCCCCCTACAGTGGCTCGCTCTCGGCATCGCCTTTTCCGGCGTGAGCGTTCAGGTCATCAGTCTTGGCGAGCTACCCCTCATTTCGCTCACCCTTGCCTTCAGTTTTGGTTTTTATGGTCTCATTCGCAAACAGGTCAATCTTCCCTCCATTGCAGGCCTGACTCTGGAGACGCTCATCGCATTACCTTTTGCATTGGGCTACCTCGCGTACTTGAATGAATCCGCCGCGCTCGCCTTTGGTCAATCTTCCTGGTCGCTAGATGCCCTCCTGATCGCAGGCGGCGCAATTACGTCCGTTCCTCTCATGTGCTTTGCCGCCGCAGTGACGCGGTTACCACTCGCCATCGCAGGTCTTTTTCAGTACCTAGCGCCGAGTCTTTCACTGATTTTGGCGATCTTCGTCTTCGGCGAACCTTTTTCACAAGTGCAGCTCATTAGCTTTGGGTGCGTCTGGCTGTCGCTGGGTGTCTTTACTGCCGAGTCGCTGTACACCTTTCGAAAAACTCAGCGTCGCCTCGTTAAGGCCACGGGCGGCACTGCGTGAGCGCTGAGCCTAGGTACCAGCTCGATCTCGATACTCAAATCTCTTGCGTCAGCCGAGATGACAAGGGCGCGCGGTATGACGTTGAAATCTCGGACCACTGGCGAGTGATCGTTGGCCCCAACGGGGGTTATCTGGCTGCCCTGTTGCTAAAAGTCATGCGGGATCAGCTCGCTCACGACCCAAGGGTTGAGGGGAAGAAACCGACACGCAGCCTGACGCTTCAATACCTGAATCCTTCAAAGCCAGGCCCTGCAACCATCTCTGTGCGCAACGAAAAAGTCTCGAAGCGACTGGCGGTCATCACCGCGCGACTGGAACAAGCGGGTGTTTTGATCACCCTCGCCACCGCACATTTTGGTGATGCCAGAATGGCGGTCAATTTTAAGGACCACCCTATGCCAATGTGCGACAAGCCCTCAGCGGTCGCCCCTGAACGGTGGATGTCCCATGCACACCCCTGGTACGTCGCTTTTCGGGACCAATTTGAGCAATGCACCACCATCGGCAGTTTTCCACCGAGTCAATCAGAACGGGCGCTGTCGGGCGGCTGGATGCGGTTTCGTGACCTGCGACCACTGGATGATATTGGCCTCGCAGCCATATCAGATGCTTGGTACCCGAGCCTCGTAACCAAACGTCTTGACGCTTCGTTCCATTGCCCCACACTCGAGCACACGGTCTATTTTCATTCGGCACCTCCGGTCGAAGACCTTGATCAATTTTGCCTGGTGCAATTTGAAGCCAAAGCGAGCACGGATGGATTTGTCGAGGAAACCGGGTGTATTTGGTCAGCGTCTGGTCAAGTGCTCGCGACCACCCATCAGCTCGCGGCATTGACCGAATGGAACGACGAATCTAGGGCGCGCCGACCCGCTCGCTGATTGCCGAGCGGATACGCTCATGCTCAGTCGCATCAAGAGAAAACCGTGAAAACAGCACCGTGCCGATCGTGTAACACACGAGCGGCGAGAGTCCATAGAGCGTCACCATACTGATTTGCACCAGCATCGTCTGCTCAACATTCGGAATGAATCCAACAACCTGCAATACCCAGCCGGTGATCAGAATCATGACTCCCGTGGCACTTTTCTGCACAAAATTGAACGCAGCGAAGTAGGAGCCCTCTTTGCGCTCACCGGACATCATCTCGTCATAATCGACGATATCGCCCTGCACGGAGGGCGCGATGGTGCCTCCGCATCCAGCAGAAAGCCCGGCAAAAAATGCCAATATAAAGATCAAGGTGGTCTTTGCCTCCATGGTTGGCAGAAACGGCAGAGCGAACATTCCACCAAAAGAAAGCCCAGTCAGCATCATCGAAAACATCCACAAGCGAATCTTGCCGACCCTTCGGGATAAAGGAATCCAAATTGGTACCGACAGCGACGAAGGAATCATGTAGGTCAGAATGATGAGGGGCGCGAGGCTGGGCCGACCCACCACGTACTGACAGACGTACAGTGTCAACAGCGCGATCACCGCACTGCCAATATTTTCTATAAAGGTCACCACCACTACGAGTCGAGCATGAGGATTGGCCCAAACGTCTTTAAAAGCCTCGAGCGGCGCTCTGGGTGGCCGCTCTTGATAGTCTTTGCGCTCCCGTAGCACCACGACGGCAAGACCCACCAACACCGCGCTCACGATCCCAGCGAGCACAGAGAGCTGAAACGCGGTCTCACGAACGGCTTCCGCTGATTCCTGCTCAGCATTAATCAAAACTTGCATGCTGGCGAGTGCGATAATGGAGCCTACCGTGTACGCGGCATGACGAGATCCATAAAGTCTTGATCGTTCGTGATAGTCCTGAGTCATCTCGGCACCTAGGGAGAGATGCGGCACAATGAGCAGCGTAATCGCGGAATAAAAGCCAATCACCCCCACAGCCATCCAGGCCACGAGCGCATGACCCGAGAGGGTCATAGGGGGAGAAAAGACCATCACGAAGGTCAAAGAGAGCGGCAGCAGGCTGAGTAATAACCAAAAACGCCTTCGACCGAGACTCGACTGGGTCCGATCACTCCAGTACCCAATGATGGGGTCTGAAATCGCGTCCCAGACTCTCGACACGCCAAAAATGGTGCCCATAATCGCGGGCGCGATCAGTAGCACATCGGTCGAAAACTTCATGATAAAGAGCCCAATCAGCAGGCTCATGTAACCGGCACCTATCCCTGGAATGGCGTAGGCGGTAATTTCAAACTTGGAAAGTCTGGCTTTCCCCTCAAGACGATCAGCCAAACTTTGACCTCAGACGTGCGCTTATTGCCTGACTGTGTCAGTTCAAATCCGAATGTTCAATAGCCATCCCGTGGGTCGTTTCACAGGAGTTAAATTTACCCGCCAAATTGGGTATGCTTCGCAACCTCATTTTTCCATCGGAGCGTTACTTACCGCCTTTTTAAGGGCCTTTGTGACGCCACGAGTGGTGACCAACCATGGGAGGGTACTGGTTATGACGATGCAACAAACTCCGCTTCTGTTATCCCGAATTCTTGGTCGGGGCGCGCAACTCGATCCCAATGAAGAAGTCGTGACGCTGCTTGCCAAGGGCACGCATCGTCAAACTTTGAAGGCCACCTGGGACCGAGCGAACCAATTGGCTCATGCGCTTGCGGACGTTGGCGTCAAAGAAGGTGATCGCGTCGCGAGCTTTATGTGGAATAACTATCGCCACCTTGAGCTGTACCAGGCCGTTCCCTCCATGGGTGCAGTGCTCCATACCCTCAATATTCGACTGAGCCCGGCTGATCTCGAATACATCATCAACCACGCCGCCGACAAGATCATCGTGGCGGATGAAGACTTACTTCCGCTGCTCGAACCCTTACTGGACAAGATCCCCTCAGTTGAGCGCATTGTCGTTTGCCGTCATGGCGAAGGGGGCGAAACCAGCTTCAAAGAAACCGTTGATTACGAGACGTTCATCGCTGGACGGCCCACCCAGTATGCATGGCCGGAGATCGACGAGAACTCGCCGATGGGGCTCTGCTATACGAGCGGCACGACGGGTAAGCCCAAGGGCGTGATGTACACCCATCGCTCAACCTATTTGCACACCATGAGCCAGGTCATGACCGATTCCATGGCGCTCTCTGCGCTCGACGCGGTATGCGGCATCGTGCCCATGTTTCACGCCATGGGTTGGGGCGTTCCCTTTGCCGCTTCGATGCTGGGGTGCAAGCAAGTGATGCCTCACCGATTTATGGATCCAGAAAAACTCATCCAGCTCATGTGCGATGAAGAGGTCACGATTTCAGCTGGCGTTCCCACCATCTGGCAGGGCGTTAAGGCAGTACTTGAAGCGAATCCGGACAAGTTTGACACCAGCAAACTCTCAAGGCTCACCTGCGGTGGCTCAGCGCCCCCTGTTTCCATGATGCGCTGGTATTGGTCGCAGCACGGTGTCGAAATGATTCAAGGTTGGGGTATGACCGAAACCAACCCGCTGGGCACCCTATCGCGCAAAGTCGCCAAACGGTCACACCTCAAATTGAGTGAGGATCAGCAGTTCGAAAACATTGCTAAGGCGGGCCTGGCCAGCCCAGGGCTCGAGATCGAGATATTTGACGAAAACTGGCAACGCTTACCGCATGACGGTGAGTCGGTTGGCGAATTGCTAATTAGAGGCCCCTGGATTTGCTCCGAGTACTATAACGACCCGCAGCCAGAGAAGTTTCATGATGGGTGGTTGGTTACAGGTGATGTGGCCAAAATCGATGCAGAGCAATATTTAATCATCGCAGATCGCTCCAAAGACTTGATCAAATCAGGTGGCGAATGGATTTCATCCGTGGATCTGGAAAATCATATTGTCGCACTCGAAGGCGTGCGCCAGGCAGCGGTGGTCGCACAGCCTCATCCTAAGTGGGACGAGCGTCCTGTGGCGTTGGTCATTCTCTTTGAAGGATCCAACGTGACCCGCGAATTGATCATCGAACACTGCTCAGAAATATTTGCCAAATGGCAGCTGCCCGACGATGTCATTTTCGTCGAAGAGATTCCGCTCACATCCACGGGCAAGATTGATAAGAAAGTGATTCGAGGCCAGCTCGAGGCAGACGGCTACCAACTGCCAGATCTGCGCTAATCCACAAAATCTCGATGCATTCAAATCCGGGCCTCTGCCCGGATTTGCTATTGGAATAGCCTATGGCTTTCATGACACTTGCCAGCCTCGGGGAACTGCCTGAAGGGGGCCAACTTCGGGTCGACCTCGAGGATCGGACCCTACTCCTGGTGCATCTCGATGGCACCATCTACGCCATCGACTATCACTGCACCCACGATGAATTAGGACTTGAAGGCGGCGATCTGCATAATGGCTGCATCACGTGCCCCTACCATGGCGCTGAGTTTCGACTATCCGACGGAGAAGTCTTGGCTCCACCCGCATGGGAACCCCTGCAGACCTACACCGTCACGGTGAGCGAACAATTGATTCAGGTGGATATTCCCCAATGAGTGAGCCTCTGGCAAAGCAACTCCTCAGCGAACTCTCGCTTGAACAACTGGACCTCGATATCTTCAGAGCGCGTTCAGATACCCAACTTGGCGACCGACTGTTTGGCGGGTTGGTTCTTGCTCAAGCACTGTCGGCACTCCAATCGACCGTTGAGCTTGATCGACCTTGCCACTCGCTTCACGGCTACTTCTTGCGCCCGGGCCGGGTCAATCAGCCGATTATTTTTCATGTAGATCGTATTCGAGACGGTAAAAGCTTCACCACGCGTCGAGTCAAAGGCGTGCAACAGGGCGAAGCCATCTTCAGCATGGATGCCTCCTTTCACGTATCGGAGCCTGGACTACACCATCAAATGCCCATGGCAGATTTCCCTCAGCCTGAGGACCTTGAAGAGGACCGCGTAGTCGCGAGTCGCATGCCTAACCTCGGGGAGCGGGCCGTATGGATGACCCGAGAACGTCCATTTGAATTGCGATCGGTTTATCCCATCGATCAAGCGCCCGCGGGCCGAGATCACCAGGCCGTCTGGGTAAAGTTCTTGAGCAGAGTCATGCGAGAACAAGATCATCAGCTGCTCCTAGCCTATGCGTCGGACATGGGCCTCGTCAGCACCGCCTCGCTCCCGCACCGGGAAACGATTCAGCGGGATGTGTTGCAAATGGCCAGTCTGGATCATGCGCTTTGGTTTCACGAGCGATTCGACATCTCAGATTGGTTGCTCTACTACAAGGAATCGCCCGTCAGCGAAGGTTCAAGAGGGATGAACCGCGGCCTGTTCTACACGCGGGATGGTCGATTGGTGGCATCGACCATGCAAGAAGGTTTAATGCGCGTCATCCGGCGCGCTTCCTAGCCAAGGCTTATAAGCTGCCTCAAGCAAGGTCGCTTGCTGCTCCTCCAGCGCAACCAGCAGTGCCGCATGCTCAAATACGAAGGCTGCAACCGAGGGGAATCGGTCGACCGCTTCACCTCGCCACATGAGCACGTAATCTCCTCGTTTGGCGTCGTGAAAAAACCCTGTTTTCGAAGAACCGGACATCGTGTTGTGAGACATTGATGGGAAAAGCGATTAGGATCTGGCTACCTTAAGTCATCATTCAACCCGCAACAATCTGCGAGCGCCTGCGGTTTGCGCTCAAAAAACGTGATTCGGGCCCCAAGTGCTCGCATCCCATCAATCACCTACCGTTTTTGGAGGACATTATGCGCATTGGACTCATGGCATCGGTCACCGATGATCCGAATACCCCCTTTGAGGCGATTATTGAGAACGCCAAGCAAGCCGAGGCGGAAGGCTTCGATTCGCTTTGGATGGCCAATATCTTCGGAGTTGATGCCATCAGCACCTTGGCTTTGATCGGCCGAGAAACCACACGTATTCAGCTCGGCACCGCGGTCACACCCACTTACCCTAGGCACCCCACCGCACTGGCGCAACAAGCCCTCACCACCGCAGCCGCGTGCGACGGACGATTTAATTTGGGCATCGGGCTCTCGCACAAACTCGTCATTGAGGACATGTTTGGTCTTTCATATGAGAAGCCTGCAAGACACATGCGGGAGTATCTCAGCGTGCTGAGCCCCCTCGTCAGAGGAGAGACTGTCCACTTTGATGGCGAGCATTTCAGGGTCCATGGCGTCAAAATCGGTGTTCCAGGGCAACCGAAGCTTCCCGTTTTGATCGCCGCCCTTGGGCCAGTGATGCTCTCGATCGCTGGCTCCATGGCTGACGGCACCATTACCTGGATGACCGGTCCTAAGACGTTGGAGACTCACATCAAGCCCGTCATGTCAGACGCGGCAGCAGAAGCCGGCCGCCCAGAGCCAGCAATTGTCGCGGGGTTTCCTATTGCATTGACAAACGAGCCAGAGAAAGTCCGAGCGACCATTGATCAATCACTCGTCATTTATGGTCAGCTACCCTCGTATCGAGCCATGCTTGATCGTGAAGGCCTAAAAGGCCCCGGTGATCTAGCCTTGGTGGGCGATGAAACCACGCTCAGAGCGGATTTGGCGCGATTAAGAGATATTGGCATCAGCGATTTCACCGCTGCCATCGAGTCTTCTGATGCAGACATGGCAGCCCGAACCCGAGCCTTTCTCGCTGCCGAGTGTTAGGCCGCTTCAAACAGCGGCAGTACCTCTTCAACCAAGCGGCGGGTTTGTAGCATCACGTCGTCCGCACCCTCAGCGATGGGGATCAGGACGAATTTTGAACAGCCCGCCGCGATAAATTCGCGCACCCGCGCTGCAATCACCTCTGCACCACCAATGGCAAGCAGCGCCATCGGATCTACGTCGAGCCGAGCTGAAAAACCCTTAATGGCTTGTTGGGCAATGGGGTCATCGACACTGCCGAATCGAAACGAAAAAGTCGCGCCGTAGTGGTCGTCGTCAATGGATCGATGGTAACGAGCAGTCGCTTCTCTGATGGCCGCGACAACCTCCGCTGTGTGGCTCGGCGTATCGATACCGGCTAACCAGCCAGTGCCGATTCTGGCTGTTCGCTCTATGGCCGCCTGTGATCCACCGCCGATCCACAGCGGGATTCTGGGATTAGCGGGCTTAGGTGAAATACTGGCGCGGTCATACTGATAGAACTCGCCCTCGAAACTCACCTCTTCTTCGTGCCAGAGCCTCGACACTAAGGTGAGTGCCTCATCCGCGCGTTTTCCCCTCGCTTTGGTCGGTTTGCCTGTCGCGAGATAGTCCCGACTCAGTGCGCTGCCGATTCCAAACGCGGGGAGCAAGCGCCCATCACTCAAACGGTCAATGGTTGCGCACTGTTTCGCGGTGATGAGTGGATCTCGAAGCGCAATACTCGCCACGTTCATCCCAAAGCGGATTCGTTCAGTCGCCCCGGCAATTGCGGCCATCGCGGCCAGCGTTTCAAGATTGGGTTCCTTGGAGACCAGTCGATCGGTCTGCCAAATCGAGTCAATGCCCGATGCTTCGCAATAGGTTACCCAATGAAAATATTCCTTGCCCGTCTCAAAAGGGAATCGACCCAACCCAATACCAATGCCTATGGCCATGTTTTATCCCCAATTGCTGTTGCTTAAAAATAGACAGCCGAACCACTGCCCTATGAATAGTACGCAGGTCAGAAGCCACTGTCTCTGCCCAAACCTCTGTCACAAAATGACTGCATTGAACTGACCGGCAGCGCTCAGATGATCGGGGGTTTCGTTGGCAACTCGCGTCGCCCGTCAAACACGCTCGAGCTAACCATCAACCGCCCTGAACGAACCACGCATCAGCAGAGAGAAATACGCGTTCAGTCGACCGGTTACCCAGAATTCCGTTATCCTGCTCTTTCCGTCATTGAGAGCGCACCGTGAAAGCCATTGTCTGCGAAGCCTTTGCCCCACCCACTCAGTTACAGGTTCAAGACGTCCCTGAACCCGAACTTAAGCCCGGCCAAGTCATCATCGATATCAAAGCGACGGGTCTCGGTTACGTCGATGCCCTCATGGTCGCAGGGCTCTACCAGATCAAACCGCCGCTGCCATTCATTCCTGGCAATGAAATCGCGGGCATCATTACTGAAGTGGACCCCTCGGTAGCCCATCTCACCGTTGGCGACCGCGTGCTCGCTATGCCTTCTCGGGGCGGTTTAGCAGAGCGCATTGCCGTCCCAGCCAACCAATGCATTGCCATTCCAGACAACGCCAGTTTCGAAGCCGCTGCAGCGTTTCTGGTCAACTACTGTACCGCTTTCCACGGCCTGATCACGCTGGGAAAAATTCAAGCGGGAGAAGCTGTGCTGGTCCTCGGCGCCAGCGGCGGTGTTGGGACTGCCGCCATTGATCTCGCCAAATCGGAGGGCGCTTTCGTTATCGCAGCCGCCTCGACTCAAGAGAAATTAGACATGGCACGCCGGCAAGGGGCGGACCTCCTGATCAATTACAGCGAGCCGAACTGGCGAGACACGCTCAAGAACGACCTGGGCGATCGATCGCTCAACTTGGTCTACGATCCCGTGGGAGGCGATTTTGCTGAAGCGGGCCTTCGATCGCTCGCGCCGGGCGGCAGATTCCTCGTGGTTGGGTTTGCCACAGGCACGATCCCCAAATTGCCCGCGAATCTGACGCTTCTCAAACAAGTGAGCGTCATCGGCGTTAACTGGGGCGGCCATATCGCCATCCATCCCGACCATTCAGCGCCCGTGGTCGAAGCGCTGGTTGATCGCATAGCAGCGGGTAGGATTTCACCATTGACCGGCCAACACTTTCGCCTTGAAGACACAGGCGTCGCCATGACTGCGATGCTCGAGCGCCAAGCCATTGGCAAGACGATCATCTCTCAGGAGTAACCCCGTATGAGCCCAAGACCGTTCACCATACAAACCAGCGATGAAGCACTGGACGACCTTAGACAACGACTCGAACGCACGCGCTGGCCCGACGCCGAAACACCCGATGATTGGTCGCAAGGTGTCCCACTCACTTATATGAAGCAGGTCCATCAGTATTGGCTCCATCAATACGACTTTAGAGCGAGAGAAGCGCTTCTGAATCAATGGCCTGCTTTCATCACCGAAATTGAAGGGCTCGACATTCACTTCTTACACATCCGCTCGCCGAGGGAAGACGCCCGTCCTCTGCTGATGACCCATGGCTGGCCAGGATCGATTGTTGAATTCCAGAAAGTGATCGGCCCATTGACAGACCCCGACACTCACGGAGCGGCAGACGCTGAGGCATTTCATCTGGTCTGTCCCTCGCTCCCCGGTTTCACTTTTTCTGGCAAGCCGCAGACGCCTGGATGGGGTATCAACAAGATCGCCGCAGCGTGGGACGCATTGATGGTGAGTCTGGGGTACGACGCTTACCTGGCACAGGGCGGCGACTGGGGCTCCATCGTGACCACCGCCATTGGTGCGCAGAATTTGGGACACTGCCAGGGTATTCATATCACCATGCCGGTTGTTGGTCCCGACCCGGAAACCATGAACGATCTCACCGAATTCGAACAAGAATGTCTCGCGGCCTATCAGTTCTACCAAGATCACGATTCGGGGTATTCCAAACAGCAAAGCACACGACCCCAAACCTTAGGGTACGGCCTTGCCGATTCTCCCATTGGTCAGGCCGCGTGGATCCTTGAAAAGTTTTACCAATGGATGGATTGCAAAGGACTGCCGGAGAATGTCGTTTCCATGGACGAACTATTGGACAACGTGATGCTGTACTGGCTCACCGATTCAGGCGCTTCTTCGGCGCGGATTTATTGGGAAAGTTTCGGTGATGGGTCACTCCGAGAAAAACCAGTGACCATTCCAAGCGCCATCAGCATGTTCCCTAAAGAAATCTTTAAAGCATCTGAGCGCTGGGCCGCAAAGCGCTTTGTCGACCTCCGGTATTATCACCGCAGACATGAAGGTGGGCATTTCGCTGCCTTAGAGCAACCCGAAGTGTTTGTTCAAGAGTTACGCAACGCCTTTGCTACCATGCCACGTTGACATCAACTATTTTGAATGTGCTCGAAGACGTGGCCAAAGCACAGGCGTCGCCGATTTGTAGGCTTGATACACAGGATCATCTCCCCATCGCTTGTTCGCGCCGTTTTCGAGCATTCTCACGCCGCTGACATGCACGAGCAGGACGTAAACGAAGAGCGGTGAGATCAGCGCCCAATGTTGACTACCCTCTAAGGCCGGGAACGCGATGATTGCGATGCCAATCCAAAGTAGGATTTCGCCCACATAGTTTGGATGTCGCGATCTAGCCCATAGTCCTTCAGCGATGAACG
>JALRJG010000090.1 GCA_023261215.1 Pseudomonadales bacterium
CGCCATGAAAGGGTTCATACTCGAAACCGACCAATCACTGCCCGCAGCCAACCTTGCCCCTTGCTTTACCAAGGACCCGAAGGGGTACATGGCATCCACGCGGTGCTGACCCACAACCGGCAAGTTGACTTGGGTAATGTACGGGTCTGGCATGGCCCAAAGCGCCTGCATATTTGCTGAGACACCCAATTCAGCAAATCGTGCGCGGTCGGCTTCGTCGACCAATTGAATATGAGAAATGTGATGGCGCGCATCCCGTTGGCCATGGGTTTCAATGGCCGATTCAACTGAATCGAGCGCTTCTCGAACGGCCAGATCACCGATCGCATGAAACAAAATTTGCACATCCTGCGCGTGGAGTGAACTCACGAGGTCTGTCAGTTCATCGTGGGATAAGTTGAGATGGCCATGCCCGCCTGAATGACTGTCATAGGGTTCAAGCAGCGCCGCTGTCTCGCCCTCCAGCACGCCATCAACAAAAATTTTCGCAGAGTCGGTGCGCAACGCGTTGACATCCCCTCGTGTTGCCAAATCAATCGCCGAGCGGGCGCCGAGCCCCAAACCGGGATCGTTCATTGCGATGGCGAGCACCATCCTGACCGGAAGCTCGCCAGCGCGCTCAAGGGATCGGTAAACGGCCAGATCTTCATCTGTCGTGGCTGCGTCGATGGCAGAGGTAATCCCGACCGAGGTGGCCATCCGAATGGCTCGACGGGCACCCTCTTCGGCATCCTCAAAGAGCATGGCAGGCGCAAACCGCTGAACCAGCGCTTGCGCCTTCTCTCTCAGCGTTCCTGAGGGACGGCCAGATTCATCTCGCTCGATGACACCATCCGAAGGATTCGGCGTTTCTTCACTAATGCCGGCAAGATCCAATGCGCGAGTCGATGCCCAAGAAGAATGGCCGTCTTCACCTACCAAGAGCATGGCACGCTCGGGGTTTACTTGGTCAAGTAGGGCGCGATGGGGGTTTGCTTCATCAAAGAGCGAAAGATTCCAGCCACCGCCCAGGAGCCAATCTTCTGGCTCAAGACTCGCATCACAGGCAGACAGCTTTTCTTGGATCGCCACGATCGTGTCGATGCCGTGTAAATCACACTGCATCAACTGTCTACCGCCATAGGCTAGATGGGTGTGCGCATCATGTAAACCTGGCAGGACCATCGCACCGCTCAAATCTCGCGTGGGGCCCATAAATCCTTCCAGCAATGCCTCATCGCCCACGGCCAAGATGCGCTGATCTTTGATCACCAGGATTGACGCCCAAGGCTTCGCCTCGTCCATGGTGTAAATACGGGCGTTTTTGAGAATGAGGTCGGCAGGCTCTGGCGTCGCGCAACTCACCAGAAGACTGGTCAGAATAATCGCAGCGACGACGACGGCGTTCTTGTTCATGGGATTTGAGTGGTTACCACTCCCCCCGAACTGATGGGCGAACAGATCGACTGGGCAATCTGACGCTCGATGTAGCGTTCATGATGTCTTCCTTGGATGTGCTAAGTATGCGCTTCAATTCAAATCTGTCAATAGAAATCAAAGGGTTATAGTCAGGCGATGATGCCAACCCATTTGTCGCGCGTACTCAAAGTTGGGCAAGCGGGTATGCCCAGAAAGGCGCAGCTCAAAACCTGAGCGGCAAGCACGGCCGAGCAGGCAGCACTCGGTTGACACCGTCTTTGCTGCTTGCGCAGGATCCTCAGCAAATCTTAAGATGCTCGGCAATTTGATATTCACGATTCTAGGTTGGACTTGGCATGACTGCGCAAACGCAAACTGCAACAGATCTCTTGGCTACAGATACGGCCCACTTCCTTCACCCTTTTACCGATTTCGCACAGTACAAGGCGGCGCCCGGCCGCACCTATGTGCGCGGCGAGGGGATCAATATCATCGACAGTGAAGGTCGCACCCTACTCGATGGCATGTCGGGTCTTTGGTGCACCAATCTGGGCTACAGCCAAACCTCGATCATCGATGCCATCACTGCCCAACTGCACGCATTGCCGTTTTACAACAGCTTCTTCAACTGCAGTACAGATGCCACCATCGAGCTCGCCCAGAAGATGACGGACATTCTTCCGGCGGGTTTTAATCATGTCTTTTTCACTAATTCTGGATCCGAGGCGAACGACACCAATATCCGCCTGGTTCACCGGTATTTTGACTTGCTCGGCAAGCCCGAGAAGAAAATTTTTATCAGCCGGAAGAACGCCTATCACGGCAGTACCATCGCAGCAGCGAGCCTGGGCGGCATGAGTGGGATGCACGCTCAAATGAGCGCGCTGCCCTACGTCGAACACATTGAGCAGCCCTACGATTTCGACGCCGACTCACGTCTTTCCGATGACGAATTGGGCCATCGAGCCGCTCAAGCACTTGCGCAAAAGATCGACGCTTTGGACGCTGATCGCGTGGCCGCCTTTATCGCGGAACCCATCCAAGGCGCCGGCGGCGTCATCATTCCGCCCGAGAACTATTGGCCTCAGATCGCCGCCATCTGCAAGGAACGTGACATTCTTCTCATCAGCGATGAGGTGATCTGCGGGTTCGGTCGGACGGGCAGCATGTGGGGTTGTGAAACCTACGGTTATCGGCCTGATCTTATTACGTTCGCCAAAGCCGTGACCAATGGTTATCAGCCACTCGGGGGCGTTGGGGTCAGCGACAAAGTTGCGACAGTTCTGACCACCTCCGGCGGCGAATTTGCCCATGGATTTACGTATTCAGGACACCCCGTCGCTTGCGCCGCTGGCATCGCGACCGTCGAACTGTACCAATCGAGCCAAATCGTTGACGCCGTGGCAAAAGACCGACAAATTGCTTGGGCCACCGCGGTTCAGACTTTAAGCGACCACCCCATCGTCGGCGAGCTCAAATCAAAAGGCATGTTGATGGGGATTGAGCTCGTAAAGAACAAAAACACTCGGGAACGATTGGCACCTGAATCAGGCGGCGCGGTTTACTGTCGCAATCAGGCCATTGCAGGCGGTTTGATGGTTCGCCAGGTGGGCGACCGTATTATTTCAGCCCCTCCTCTGATCATCAGTGATGAAGAGATGGCGACCCTGGTTGATCGTTTGAGGCGAGCGCTTGATCTGACGGCACAACATTACGGCATCAACGAGAGCTAAACCTGCGCGCCATGATGAGCGCAGTGAAGTGTTCCAGGCCCTCGCCTGAACATTAGAGGGCTCGCTTTAACGCCGCGAGCTTTTCCCCCAAGGCCTCTTCGTTCATTGAAAAATCTCGGCCTAACTCAAGCGGTTGGTTCTGCTCGCCCCACGGTGCCCACTCCGGCAGCCCTGATCCGTTGGGATCACCGGTTTTCGCAAATTGTGTCCAATACCGGATCATCCGTTCTGACACTGCGTAATCCGAAGCATTCCAGCCACATCCAACGAGATCCATCGAGCCAAAAACCAACGCGAGATCACCTGAATGGTAGGCGCCCGCACTCCGTGGCCCGCCGGGCAAGTCGAGTTCCGGCGAATCAGGTCGATAAATGCGGCAGGCCGGCGGCACATGACTCATGTAATAGACATAGGTGTCAGATACGTGGCGGGCATTGAAGGTCGCCCATTCACGCATGCTGTGCGCCATAAAGAGGTCGGTCACCATGGCATGTTGGGCATGCCCAAAGGACAGCTGCAGGGCTTCCTCGTAGGCCGCAAACAGCGCGTCTCTGCCTTCCTCCAGGCGCGAAAAAGTGGCTGTTAGAAAGCCTTCAAACGCGGCTTCAGACAGTGTCTCATTTAGGGGAATCAGTCCGACCCCTTCATTGGCGAGGGAACCGACCATCAACGGCATCTTCCGCGCTTGATTCTGCTCAAACCGAGCGCGCGGTGACGTTGGCAGCACATCGCCATCCACCACAATTCGAGATCGAGCGGCCCAGTGATTCGACTCAGCTGCCTCAAGCAACGCAGCATTCTGAACGGCCCGCAAGGACTCGATACTGTCAATCGACAAGGCATTCAGGAGCTTTTGCCCCGTATCGAGACCCGCGCCGTCCACTTTGAAGTCGCCCAGACACGCGGCGCTTTGGCCGATGGCTTTGTGAAAGAGGCCTACCGCATGCGGCGAGGTCATCAACGCACAAACACTTTGACTACCCGCAGATTGGCCAAAAAGCGTCACGTTACTCGGGTCACCTCCAAACGCAGCAATGTTGTTCTGTACCCAATGCAAAGCCTCTATGACATCCAGCAATCCATAGTTTCCAGAGGCGTTTCGGGGGGACTGCGCTGACAGCATGGGTGCGGCAAGAAACCCCCAAGGGCCCAGCCGATAGTTGACGCTCACCAGAACTACGCCCTCAGCCGCCAGCGCAGAACCATCAAAAATCGGATGATGTCCCCAACCGCCAGTATGGGCACCGCCGTGCAGCCAAACCATCACGGGCTGAGGTTCTTTTGCGGCGAGCCGCGACCAAATGGTCAGATGCAGACAATCCTCACTGCGTTCAAACGCGCCTCGGGACCAAACGAACGCATCCTCTGAATGTGCCTGCCAACAGGGCAAACGGTCCTCTCGAGCATCGAGAACGCCGTCCCAGGGCTCTAGGCGCCCGGGCGGGGCAAAACGCCGCGACTCCAGGGGCGGCTCGGCATAAGGCACGCCGCGGAACACGCTGATTTCAGGATTTTTTTCTGCCGCTTGGCCGAGGATCTGTCCAAGGGGCGTCACAATCGTCGTCTGCATATCGTTTCCTCGCGCCGGCTTTGGGATCACTGATTGGTGCGCCTCGCTGGCGTCACCCATGACACTCCATCCGGCAAGCCAAAACGCCATCACCACAGGGCCCCATCGATAGGAGCCCTGAAAGCGACCCTTCATCAAAGGCGGGCCTCTGCCCACTCATACGCCATTTTCTTAAATACATGACTGAACGGATGCCAAAAGCCAGGCATTCGCTGCGTAAAGCAGAGCCCCGCAAATCGACCCTCGGGTGACATAAAACTATGCGTTCCGGCCATGCCACCCCAATGATACTCACCCAACATCAGCGACGATTCACCCTCGGACAGGGCCGAGCGAAGGGCAAACCCGAGTCCAAACACAGTTCCTGGCATCGCCCAGAAAGGGAAATTGACGCCCACGCCCTCCGGCAATTGATTGGTGCGCATGAGCGCGAGCGTCTCTGGTTTTAGTATGGTCGCACCTCGCCAAGATCCCTCGTGCGTGATCATTTGCACAAACGAGACATAATCCTGAAGTGTCGACACCAAGCCGCCACCGCCACTCTCAAAGCGGGGCGGCGCGAGGTAAACGCTTGATTCCGGAGCTTCCGCGAGCGTCATCCCCGAAGCCATCGGGTCAAGGGGGTTCTTTGGCGCGTACATGCTGATCAATCGATGCTGCTCGGAGGCGGGCACAAAAAACCCGGTGTCATGCATCGCGAGAGGCTCAAATATTTCGCGCTTCAGAAACTCGCCGAACGATTGACCCGAAAGCACTTCAACCAGTCGAGCACAGACATCCGTCGCCACCGAGTAACGCCAAAACGTGCCCGGTTCATAGGCGAGCGGCAACGCGGCCACCGTATCGCAGAAAGCAGCTAGATCACTCTGATTGGTGGGTCCTGGGTTAATGCCTGCAGCGACATAGGCCTGGTCGATCACCGACTCAGGTTCAATAAATCCGTAGGAAAACCCTGCGCTATGGCTCAGTACATGACGCATAAGGATTGGGTTTTTCGCAGGGTGTACGTCTTGGGGTCCTGATGCATCGGGCCTTAACACATTCATATTGGCAAAGGCCGGTAGGTATTCCGCCAGCCGGTCATCAAGCGCAAAAGCGCCTCGCTCGAAGAGCTTCATCAGTGCAACCGACGTCACAATTTTCGTATTCGAGTAGATCCGATAAATGCTGTCTTCACGAAGCGGTATCTCATTCTCTTTCGATTGAAACCCCAGAAAGTCGGAGGCCACGACCTCACCATCGTCGATCAGGCAGTAACTCACGCAAGACAAAATATCGCGGTCAATAAAGGACTGCATCGCCTGACTCATGGTCGTCATCGACATTCTCCTTAACGATTTGATTTGGTTTAAGGTCCCCAAGCACTTGCTCGAGAAGGCTCAAATCGTCTCATGGTTAGCACACCGGGACCAGTCCTCGACACCGCTCGGCGCCCCTAACAAGACACCCTAAACGCCATCTCCATATCGATTCGGTGCATGCCAAGCCCCCACCCGTTCAACGTTCGCGACGTTTCGGTGAGGCCGAACCGAGCGAAGAAACGCACCGCATGTTGACTGGTCGCTAACTTCAAGTGCGTGACGCCGTGATCTGTGAAGATCGAAAAGGCCCGCGCGATCATGGCACTGCCAATACCCCTTCGATGAGCGGTGGGATCCACCATGATCCAATTGATACTGGCATCGGAACCTTGGATCGTCAGACCGTAACAGGCGACGCAGTCATTGGCTCCCCCAACCAACCAATAATTCTCAGGTGCTGAATCTAAAAACTGCGCGTAATCCCCGCGCTCCTCAACGGCAAAATATTGGGGGCAATTTTGCTCGAACAACGCCATGCAAAGGTGTCGATGGCGTTTTTGGTACACGGTGTAGGTCAGTGGTGCCATCAAGTGTTTGCTCTCAATGCGTCTTGCGCTAAACCACAATCTAGGACTGCCCCGCGAGCGAACTGGGCTCTAGTAAGCTTGAGCCCACCCGGCGCGAGGCGACACAATGTCTTGCCTGACCGAACAAGCCTGGCCT
>JALRJG010000091.1 GCA_023261215.1 Pseudomonadales bacterium
ATTTGGAGCAGTTTTCGCTGATGGGTCTCTAGATTGGTTAACAGTCGCAACTGCTCAAGGACCTCGATGGATAAATTTTGCGCCTCGTCGATGATAAGAACGGTGCGGCGGTCCCTCGCATGCGCCTCGAGCAAGTAGGCGTTCATGGCGTCTGTGAGGGTTTTGATGGACGCCTGTTCTGGGTAAGAAATCGATAAGTCATCGCAAGCCGCGGCAAGCAATTCTTCCGCTGTGAGCTTGGGATTTAAGATAAAGGCGGTATCCACTTGCGTGGGTATTTGCTCTAACAGACAGCGACAGACCGTGGTTTTACCTGTCCCTACCTCGCCTGAAAGGAGAATGAACGCACCGTCGCCCTGGATGCCATACATGAGGTGCGCGAGCGCTTCCCGATGCCGGTCGCTCATATAGAGGTATTCCGGGTTCGGCGCGATCGAAAAGGGGGACTCCTTGAGCCCAAAATAGTCGGTATAAATCGATGTCAAGAACAAACCCTCCAGCGAGAAAATGTTAGCAGGATCAGGTCGTTTGCTCTAGCAAGTCGTTGATGAGGGCATCTTTTTTTTGCCACCTCTCTTGGAGGAAGCTGAGGGTTTGTCGGTTGTTGAATCCCTCGCCTTGGGTCGCGCCACGGCGTTTCACCTCACCCATTGGTACCTCTTCGATGTGAACCGTGATCTTGCTGCGATGCCCCATCAGAAACTCAATGAAGCTGGGCGTCTTGTCGTGATAAATCAGGGTCACATCGAGCACACTGTGGAGATGATCATCGAGGGACTCGAGCACCATGGTCGCGCCGCCACTTTTGGGCTTGAGGAGGTGCCGATAAGGGGAGCCTTGAGATGTTCTCTTATCGGTGTTGTATCGAGTGCCTTCCAGGAAGTTGAGCACGGCGACCGGCGTCAACTTGAATCGTTCGCAGGAAGCCTTAGTTGTCTCAATATCTTTACCTCTGAGATGAGGCTTTTTTTTCAAGGTCGTCGCGGAATACCGTTTCATGATGGGGAAGTCGAGCACCCACCAGGCGATGCCAATCACCGGCGCGTAGATCAGTTGCTGTTTGATGAAGAACTTAAGCATCGGAATTTTTCGGTTGAACACGCGTTGAAGAATAACGATGTCCGTCCAGCTTTGATGATTGGCAATAACCAGGTACCAAGCCTTGGGCTCAAGCGCGGGTTCACCCACCACCTCGATATTGAGCCTCTGAAGACTGTCGAGAATGAGATTGTTGATGCTGATCCATGTCTCAGCCGATGCCATGGCGAGCCGTGTCCAGAGCGGTTTCATGCGGTTGGGCGATAAGACCCGCAAGATCGCAACGAGGTAAATCGGTAGACAGAGCACCAGGGTATTGATCCACATCAGCGTGAGGCTGATTGCGGCTCTAATTGACCGTAGGGTGAGGCTTAGCATGGTGCATTCCGTTGAGTGCGTGTCCGAATCATGACTTTAATCTCTGATATAGCCCATTGACGAATCGCCATTTCAGATCAACCACAGACAAATGAGGCTAATGACCCCCGCACCCATCAGGTTTAGCACGAAACCTTCTCGAACCATGGTTTTGATTGGGAATCTTCCCGTTGAAAACATAATGGTATTGGGTGCCGTCGCAACGGGCAGCATAAACGCGCAACTCGCACTCATGGCGGCTGGAACCATAAGAAGCTCTGGCTGGATATCTGCCGCGATCGCGGCTGCTGCGAGGACCGGGAGCATGAGGCTCGTTGTTGCCGTATTGCTGGTAATTTCCGTTAGGAAGGTGATGGTTAAACAAATAGACAAGATGACGAGGATCAAGTCGAGGGTCGCAAGCGCTGAGAGCCATTCGCCCAAGAGACCAGAGAGACCCGTTGCAACGAATGCTTTGGCAATGGCAATGCCACCGCCAAAAAGAATCAATACGCCCCATGGAATCTTGGCAGCAGATTCCCAATCGAGCAGCCGGCCATTTTCGCCGTTAGGAATTGAGAACATGGCGATCACGGCGATCATCGCGATGCTGGCATCATTAATCCCGGGCACCCCGAACGCGCCGGACCAGCCACCGTAGGGTTGCGTCCTCGTAATCCAGGCAAGCGCGGTCAAACAGAACACGGCGAAGACTCGTTTCTCGGCGGTGCTCCATCTACCTACTTCTGGAAGCTCGATCTGACCGGTGAACGTCAGACGACGGGTTAACCACAGTGCCGTCAAAGGGACGAAAAGCGCCACCACGGGAACGCCCCAAGCCATCCAGTCCAGAAAAGCGATTTCGCCGCCGACTTGGTTGGCATAGACCTCTCGAAACACGAGGTTGGGTGGAGTGCCGATGGGGGTTCCGATGCCCCCGATGCTGGACGCGTACGCGATGCCTAGCAATAGCGGGACGCTGAGTTTTGGGTCTGGCGAGCGCTCGATCACAGCCAGCGCGACAGGCAGCAGCATCAGTGTGGTGGCTGTATTTGATATCCACATGGAAAGGACGCAGGCAGCGGCCATAAATCCGAACACGATGCGTCGCGAGCTGATGCCACCGAAAAAATTAACCATGTTGAGCGCCACACGACGATGAGCACCACTTCGCTCCATGGCCTGGGAAAGGATAAACCCGGCCATCAACAGTAAGATGAGCGGACTTCCATAGGCCTCCCCAACCTGAGCTGGGGTGAGAATGGAAAAAGTTGGGAAGAGGGCAAGAGGTAGCATCGAAGCCACTGGAATGGGTATGGGTTCTGTCACCCACCAGACGCCGGTCCAGAGCGTGATCGCAGAAGTGATCGCAATGGGCGAGTCGATCCCTTGATCTAGCATCACGATGAGGACCAAAGCGGCGGTGGCAGGGCCAAAAATAAGAAAAAACAGGTCTTTCGAAAACATAGAGATACAACATGGCGCTGAAAAATCATTATAGGTAAGGTGAATCATCGATTGAAGGCATCGATTTATGGTGGCGACTTTTTTTTGGTATGACCTTGAGACCTCTGGGACGGACTCTATTCGGGATCGGATTCTTCAGTTTGCAGGTCAGCGAACCGACGCGGCACTGAATCCCATTGAAGCGCCCATCGATATCGCTGTTCGTCCCACTCAGGATACGCTTTTAGATCCCGATGCCATGGCGATTACCGGTCTTGACCCACGCAGGCTCGATGCAGAAGGGTGTTCCGAATTTGCGTTGACCGAAGCGATACTCTCGCATTTTCAAAGACCAGAGACCTGCGTGGTCGGTTATAACAGTCTGTCTTTTGACGACGAGTTCATCCGCCAAACATTGTTTCGGAATTTAAGAGATCCCTACGCTCGGGAATGGCAGGGTGGCAATTCCAGATGGGATGTCCTGGGGTTGATGCGTATGGCGTATGCGTTAAGGCCAGAAGGGCTGACCTGGCCGGTCAAAGACAATGGTCGGCCAAGTTTTACGCTTGTGGACCTCGCCGAGGCGAACGGCATTGATCATTTGAAAGCGCATGATGCGCTCTCCGATATTGAGGCAACCTTGGGTGTGACGAGGTTAGTCAAAGCCCACCAACCGAGGTTGTTCTCTTACTTTTTTTCGATGCGTCAAAAACAGAATGTGACTCATCAGTTGTATCCTTTGGGTAAGCGACCCATTGTGCATGTTGCGCCTTATTACCCGGCCGAGCAGCGTTTTATCACTGTGCTTCTGCCGCTGATTGCGCACCCGAGATATCCCAACTCGGTGGTTTGTTGGGATCTCTTATCCCCCCCTGAAGATGTCGGAAGGTCGCTGCATTCCGTTGCGTCACTAAAAGAAACGCTATCCCGCATGGGTGAGACGCGCGATGGCACCCGTCGACCGCTTCAATATTTGGCTATCAACAAATCCCCCTTGATCGCGCCATACCAAACCCTTGGAACGCAGCAAGCATCTGCGCTCGGTTTTGATGACACGCTGATTCAGGCGCGGGTGACCCAGTTGCAACGCATGGCTCGACTGCGCGACGTCTTGGCTGAGTGGTTGAGTCAAGAAGAGGACAGGCCGCCGTTGGATGTTGATGCCTCACTCTATTCAGGAGGGTTCTTGTCACACGAGGATCTGCAGTCGTTTGCCATTGCGAGAGAGTCGATTGGCCATCGTCAACCACCCTCGGTGAACGGCGACGGACGGATTGCCCAATTGATTGAGCGTTGCTTCGCTCGCGTGATGGAAGGCCAAGTTGCGCCAGAGCCTGCGCTTCGATGGCGCCAATATTTAACCGAGTCCTGGTTCGACTCTGGGCGATTAGAGAGTGTCTTTAAGCGAACGTTGGCAGCGCCAACCGCCGGACCTGGCGCATTAGATCCTGAGATTAGATCCGCGTTGTTAACAAGACTGAACGAGCAAGCTGCGTTAATCGGAGTGTCGACTAGGCAATGGGTAGACTGACGGGGGCTGACGCCAAGGATAAGAATTCGGTCAATGCGCGGACAAGATGTTGAGCATCCTCAGCGCCTGCGGTTTCCCGAATGGAGTGCATCGCAAAGGTTGGTAGACCCACGTCGATGGTAGATATCCCTAGTTTGGCCGCAGTGATCGGACCAATGGTGGATCCACAGCCCATGTCAGAGCGAGTCACGAATTTCTGAAATGGAATAGCGTGCTCTGTACATAATTGCGCAAAGACAGCATGTGAATCTGCGCTCGTGGCGTATCGTTGGTTTGCATTGATTTTGATGACGGGCCCCTCATTGAGCAGCGGGCCATGATTGGCGTCATGTTTTTGTGCGTAATTGGGGTGCACACCATGGGCATTGTCGGTTGAGATCAGCATCGACTGCGCCAGGGCCCGAAGCCTTGCGGATTCGTCCGGCATAACACGATGGAGCACATCACTTAAAAAGGTGCCATCGGCCCCACTTAAGGAGGTACTCCCGACCTCCTCGTGATCATTGAATACGATCCATTGGTCAGGGCCTGAAGTTGCACTGATCAGCGCTTCAGTTGCTAGAAAACAAGATAGGAGATTATCGAGACGAGCGCTGGTGATGAATTCTTCGTCCAAGCCCACGAGTCCCGGCGGTTGTGTGTCGTAGAAACATAAATCCCAAGCGAGCACCTGGGGCTCGCTGGCCAATGTAACGCCTAAGTTTGTGAGTTGCCGAGAGATTTCCGTCTTCAAGAGGTCAGCTAAGTCCTTTTCGGATCGTGCCGAAATGGGCGGGAGGTCGGTTTGCGCATTAATGCTTCGGTTTGAATTCGCCTCGCGGTCTAGATGGATGGCAAGACTTGGGATGACGGCAATCGGCCGTTTGAAGTCGACCAATAGGTGACGAATTCCCTCGCCCTTCATTGAGAAGGACACCTTGCCAGCAAGGCTGAGATCTCTGTCGAACCAGGGGTTCAAAAGAACGCCGCCATAAACTTCCACGCCCCACTGGGCATATCGCTTTTGATTGAGGTTGGGGTAAGGCTTGGGTTTGAGACAGGGGCTATCGGTGTGAGCGCCGATCAGTCTCAAGCCGCACTCGCTGGTGTCTTCAGTTCCCAATTGGAAAGCGATAATCGATGAGTCGTTGCGAGTTACAAAGTATTTCCCGGGACGGGTCAGTGACCAGTGATCGCGCTCACGCAACCGCGTAAACCCATGGTTCGCAAGCCGGTCTGCGATATTGCTTGTCGCATGGAATGGTGTGGGAGACAGCCTGAGAAAAGACAGGAGATCTGAGACGAGTGTTGAAGCCATGATGGTGCGCAGATTGGCAATGCAAAGGATGCGAAGTGTAACAATCCCTGGCAGTTGTTGGAATCGAATCAGCGCCGTGCCCAGTCGCAGCTAGGGTGTTTGATTTTACCGAGAAACCGGCTGTAGAATGCGCGCTCGCGCCGATTTGAGTTCAGCTTGCGGGCGCTTTAGAAATGCAGCTAAAGCGATTAAACCCGCTTAAGTTGCGGGTTTTTTCGTTTTGAAGGGGAAGAAAGTCATGCGGTTTACCTCGAAACTTGTTCACTCGGATCGACACTTTGGTGTTCAACACGGCGCTTTGATCAAGCCCATCCACCCGGGTGTGACCTACGGGTATGAAGATACCCATGACCTAGCCGCCGTTTTTCAAGGCAAGCAAGCAGGGTACACCTACGGCCGGCAAATCAGCCCGACCATCGAAGCGCTCCAGCGAAAAGTGACCGAGATGGAAGAAGGGCTGGCCACAGTGTGCTTTGGCACTGGCATGGCTGCCATCGGGACGGCGCTGTTTGCGTTGCTCAAAGCGGGCGATCATGTTGTGACGTCTCAGTATCTCTTTGGCAACACGGCCAGTCTGTTCCAGACCTTCATGCGTCAGGGGATTGATGTCACATTCGTGGACTCGACCAATGTGTCCGACGTTGAGCAGGCATTGACCGACAAGACGCGAATCGTTTTTACCGAGACCATTGCGAACCCACGAACACAGATCGCCGATTTATACGGGATTGGTGCCTTGTGCAAGGATCGGCAGATTCTTTACATCGTCGATAACACGGTGACCACCCCTTATCTATTCTCCCCGAAAGCGGCAGGCGCGGATATGGTGGTTAATTCGCTGACTAAATATATCGGTGGTCACGGCAATGCGCTGGGTGGCGCAATCACCGACCTTGGCACATTTGACTGGTCGTCCTCAGACAATATTTTGGAAATCTATCAATCGGGTAATCCCGGCATGTGGGGCATCAA
>JALRJG010000092.1 GCA_023261215.1 Pseudomonadales bacterium
GGTTTTCGAAACGAAGGCTGAGGGCAACTTTCATCGCTAAATTCAAATGTAACCGTCTTTTTCTTCAAAAAAAGGCCCGCCTGCGGTCTGGGCTTGGTTTACTAGAACCAAGAGGCGATTCCTGGGGCTCGATCGTGCGGCAAACCGGAGCGGGTCTACATGGTTGCTGTTGCTGAAAGTGCGCCCTGCACCCCTGCTAAATGCGTTTCGATCTTGTCCTTTGCGGTATTGTCGGGGTCCGTGAACTGCACACCGACACCTGGCTTGTGAGGATTCTTAACCCCTTGGCCAGCAACCCACACCACTTTGACTGCAACTGGAATTTGTTCGATTTCATCCAATAGATCGAGCAGTAAAAAGAATTGATCGCCGAGCTGGTAATCGTGGTTGCCTTGGAGGAAAAGCCCGCCTTGCGCGATAAAAGGCATGTACCAAGCTTGAAGTTGGTGCATATCAGTGATGGCCAATGTCACCAGGTTTCGTTTATTTTGCCGTCTCTCGAGCTTTCTCATGCTCTACCCTGCCCTCAATTTGACCGAGTTTGCCCTAACGCCCCCGAGCGCACAACAGATCAGCTCAGAACACGCTCTAAGTTGATCAAGGTTGCCTCTAAGTGAAGCGCTTGGTTAAGACCTGTCATGGTTTTCGATTGCGACCAGGCATTTTCAACCAGTGCTAAGCCCTCTAACCGACATTGCCAACTCGACTTGCCTTGCAGCTGCGAAGCGATGCCCGATGAGGCTTTGACCTCGTGCGCGGGTCGTACTTCCGTACGGACACTCTCCCGAAGTCGGAGCGCCAACAGCGTATAGATGTCTTTCGGCTCCGCCAAGTCCATGGCTTTGCGTCCTAATTCTAGGCTTGAGATTTCGGATTCGAACCAGGCACAAAGCGCCGCGTCAATCTCGACAAGCCGCTCTGCAAGCCCGTTTGAAATTGCCTCGATCGCGGCCAAGGGCTCGCCGTGGGCGAAGGCTAGCGCCTCACTCGCCAAATGATGATCTGAATCGCCCAATCGACGCTTGACCCAGTTGAGCGCTTCCTCATCGCTCGGTTGTCCCAAACGAACCCGTTCACAGCGACTTCGAACGGTTGCGAGCAGCCGGTGCGGATCCGCAGTGACCAAAATGAGATAGGTTTCACGGGTGGGCTCTTCAAGAAGCTTGAGCAGCGCATTCTGAGCGTTACGATTCATCCTTTCGCAACCCTCAATCACAGCCACTTTGACTCGACCTATTTGCGTTGTCTTTTGGCTCCATTCAATCAATTCTCGGATGGACTCGACCTTGATCTGTGCCTCGTCTTCGCGCTTGATGGCCCATCGATCTGGATTGGTCTCCGCCAGACCCAGTTCGCAGCTCCGACACTCGCCACATCCCCCGAGTACCTCTTGCTGACAGACCAACGTCTTGGTCAGCATTCCAGCGAACATCTCCGCTGAACGAGCATCTCGCCCTTCGATTAAGAGGGCGTGAGAAAGCGCGCCGCCTTCAATGCGCGCTTGTAGGCGCGACAGGCTTTTCGACTGCCAAGGCAACAACTCACTCATCGACTGCATGACCTCTGATATCAGCTATCCAGGTCACAACGGTTCTAGAGACCTCCATTAACGGGGGTGCAGCCGACAACACCGTAATTCGGTCAAACTGGCTCGCTCTTGATAGATAAGCCTCCCGAACCCGATTAAAAAATGCGATGGATTCCGACTCGAAGCGGTCTTTCGCACCGGTTTGCGCTGCACGATTGAGTCCTTCGATGACGTCCAAATCAAGAAGTAGCGTGTGATCCGGCTGGAAACTCTCAATGACCGCATGTTCAATTTTTTCAATCAAAGATGAAGGCAATTGTCGCCCACCGCCTTGGTAAGCATAGGTGGAATCCGTGAATCGATCACACAAAACCCAATGACCTGAATGTAACGCGGGTTTGATCACTTCCTCCAGATGTTGTGCCCTAGCGGCAAACATCATGGTGAGCTCTGTCACGGGCGCAATGGCGGCCTCTTTCTGATGCAGCAAGACGTTGCGAATCTGCTCGCCAATAACAGTCCCGCCTGGCTCGCGGGTTTCGACGACTGTAATGCCTGATTGTCTGAGTGTTTCTGCCATGAGTGGTAGCAAGGTTGATTTGCCAACACCCTCGATCCCTTCGACAGAAATCATTTTTCCTCGCATGACGATAAGGTCCTCGAGTCTTGATGAATGATTTAGTAGCCTTAGCTTCCCAAGGGCAGTTTAACGATGGGTCGCTTCCTACTCTATGCCCAGTTGGTACTTTCTCACCGCAAGATTGTGTGCTTTCAATGAGGTAGAGAACTCGGATGACCCATCCCCGCGACCAACAAAGTAAAGCCAGCTCCCCGTGTCGGGCGACAAAACAGCGGCAATGGCCTGCTTGCCTGGGTTGGCGATCGGCGTGGGTGGAAGGCCCTTTTCGCGATACGTGTTGTACGGGGAATCTATCTTCAGATCTGCCCGAGTAAGATCCCCTGTAAAAGAAGACCCCAAGGCATAAATGACCGTGGGATCACTCTGTAAGCGCATGTTTTGGCTCAGACGGTTCAAAAAAACTCTGGCGATACGCCGTTGATCTGCAAACTGACCACTTTCTTTCTCTACGATGGATGCAAGTATCAGGGTCTGGTAATCGGCCTGAGACCAGGTCAATGGATGGGTGATGTCACCCCGATTCGAATCCTCGGATACCTTCGAATCACTCAGCCTGGATTTTAGTTCGGTCTGCATCAACTGATGCGCCCTTCGATAGAGCTCAAGGTCTGAATCTCCCCACTGATAGAAATAGGTCTCTGCCATCAGCAGGCCCTCGATTGAGTCGAACTGAGGCGCCAATTCACGCGCAGTCGCTCGACTATCAACCGCGCGTGGATCAGCTCGAATGCCTGGCGCGTGACGAAGCGCTTCCTGCCACTGCCGAAAAGTCCACCCCTCGATAAATGTGATTGATCGCGTGTAGGTCCGACCCGAATGGATCGCTTGGACGAGCGACCAAAGGGTGGGTGAAGCCTTTAAATCATACTCCCCAGCTTTCAGAGAATAGCCTCGAGCGAGCACGCTCAGGACCAACTGGTCAGTCGTGAGCGTAAGATAATTTGGGCGCACCGGTCGTATCAGTTTAGCGAGCGCAAGCGCGCCGTCCCCTTCTCGCAAATGAATGATGGATTCTGTCGTGTTCTTCAGCGGGTGGTGCAGCGTGAGGAAAGCAAATGCTCCGCCTAGACTCAGCAGCAAGCATGCAAATAAAAATAGCCACTGGAATAGACTGATCGACCCCTGTTGTCGAGAGCGGAACTCAGTCTTGCCAACGCTTAAAGATGAGCGTGCCATTGGTGCCCCCAAACCCAAACGAGTTGCTCAAAACTGCCTGGATTGCCATGGATCTTGCTGTATGGGGAACGTAATCAAGGTCACAAGCAGGGTCCGGATTATCTAGATTGATCGTTGGCGGCGCGCTTTGGTCGCGAATGGCCAACACGGAGATCACAGCTTCGATCGCGCCTGCAGCGCCGAGCGCATGGCCGGTCATTGATTTCGTAGAACTCACCGCCACCGCTTTAGCGTGAGGCCCAAAAATCGTCTTGATTGCGTCCGTTTCAGCGATATCGCCCTGCGGCGTCGACGTTCCGTGGGCATTGATGTAACCGATATCCTGGGGTGCTAACTCGCTATCTGTCAGCGCCATTCTCATTGAGGCCGCGGCGCCAGCGCCATTGTCTGCTGGTGACGTCATGTGATGCGCGTCTGCACTCATGCCAAACCCAGAGAGTTCAGCAATGATCGTTGCGCCTCTTGCCCTCGCATGATCAAGCGACTCCAAAACCAAGGCAGCCGCTCCATCACTCAAGACGAATCCATCTCGATCTCTGTCCCAAGGCCGACTCGCCGCCTCCGGGGCATCATTGCGTGTACTGAGTGCTTTCATCGACGCAAACCCGGCCATGGTGGTAGGCGACGTTGCTTTCTCCGCGCCACCGGCGATCATCACGTCTGCATCACCGTAAGCAATCATCCGTGCGGCGAACCCAATATTGTGTGTGCCAGTGGTGCAAGCTGTTGTGATCGCAATGTTTGGTCCTTGGTAGCCATACATAATCGATAGATGACCTGAGACCATATTGATGATGCTTGAAGGGACGAAGAACGGAGACACCTTGCCTGGGCCTCGGTTCAGAAGAACCTCGTGGCAGGTTTCGATGGTATTGATGCCGCCAATACCGGACCCCATTGCGACGCCAATCCTTGATGGATCGGTCGAGACGTCTTCTAGGCCCGCATTCTTAATCGCTTGGATGCCTGCGACAAGACCCCACTGAATGAACCCGTCCATTCGCCTGGCTTCTTTAGCTGGGAGGTAGTCATCGACGACAAAGTCCGGAACCGCACCACCGAAGGATACGGGGTATCCTGTTGCATCGAAGGCAGTGATCGGACCAATACCGCTCTTACCCTCGAGCAAATGAGACCAAGACGATTCTACTGAAGCGCCTAACGGGCTAAGCATACCGAGCCCCGTAACAACAACGCGGCGTTTCGTCATGGAGGTGAACCTAGGGGACGCTCACCAGGCTGATTCGATTGAACCAGCCTGGCAAAAACGTGAGTTAGAGATGCGCTTCGATATAGTCAACGGCTTCTTTTACCGTTGTAATTTTCTCTGCTTCTTCATCAGGAATCTCTGTTTCGAACTCCTCTTCTAGCGCCATCACCAACTCGACGGTGTCCAGAGAGTCCGCCCCCAAATCCTCAACAAAAGAGGCTTCCAGCGTGACTTCGTCTTCTTTGACGCCCAACTGCTCACATACCAATTTGGTGACGCGTTCAACGATTGTGCTCATATCGCCATATTCTCCTGAATAGCAGGTTGTAGTTTAAGTTAAAGCGAAGATGCTTTGAAGCAATCTTCTATTATCAATTCGAGCCAGAAGACCCGAATGTCATCAGCTGAGGTACATCCCTCCATTCACCTGGATCGTCTCCCCAGTAATAAATCCCGAATGCTCAGAACATAAGAAGCCGACCAAGGCCGCCACATCTTCCACCGACCCTAATCGATTCGCGGGAATTCTTACTAGCATCGCTGCGCGCTGAGCCTCGCTCAGCGCCCGAGTCATGTCCGTTTCAATGAATCCGGGCGCGACGGCATTAACCGTGATATTCCGAGCCGCTAACTCAATTGCGAGTGAACGAGTGAGCGCTTCCATACCACCCTTCGCTGCAGCGTAATTCGCTTGACCGGCATTGCCCATGCGGGCAACGACCGAACTGAGATTGACGACTCTCCCGAATCTGGCCTTCACCATGCCACGCAGCAAGCCTTGAATAAGGTAAAAGGGGCCAGACAAATTGCCATGGATCACATGGCTCCATTCTTCTGGCTTCATTCGCAGCGATAGATTGTCTTGATTAAACCCGGCATTGTTGACCAGCACCAACGGGGGCTCATCGGATGTTTTTAAGTGGTCTAGAAAGGCGTCCAAAGAGTCCCGATCGCCCACATCGAGGACTGCGCCCTCACCCTTTGCGCCTAGCCTTTCACCGATGGCTTCAGCGCCGCTCGCGCTTGTGGCTGTTCCGATCACGTAATGCCCAGCTTGAATGAGCTGATTCGCAATGGCTTCGCCTATCCCACGCGTGGCGCCTGTAACGACCGCAATCATGATCGCTGCCCTGATAATCGCTCTGCTTGTGCGCTACCGATTTGATCGGTGTTTACGTTTTTGTCGATTCTTTTAATGAGCCCCGAGAGGACCTTTCCAGGCCCGCACTCAACCATGTCCGTCACACCCTGAGCGGCAAGAAAACGAACACTCTCCGTCCACCTGACCGCCCCAAACATTTGGGTTACAAGATTTTCCCTGATTCGCGCGGGGTCTGAAACAACCGCTGCCGTCACATTTTGAACGACAGGAATGAGGGGTGACGAGAATTCAACGCTAGAAAGTGCCTCTGCCATCTTGTCGGCTGCACTTCGCATCAATCGGCTGTGGAAAGGCGCACTGACATTCAGTGGTAGCGCTCGCTTTGCGCCCTTTTCCAAGCATACGGAACAGGCCTTCTCGAGCGCATCTTGCGTGCCCGATATCACAATTTGGCCAGGCGCATTGAGATTGGCAGGCTCAACAGACCCCTCGCTGGCTGCCGTAATGGACTCGCAGATTGCCAGTACGTCATCATCATCCAAACCCATAATGGCTGCCATCCCACCTTCGCCAATAGGGACAGCCTCCTGCATCAATTGGCCACGTTTCTGGACCAACCTCACCGCATCTTCGAATCGGATGACTTGACTGGCGACCAGCGCGGAATATTCACCCAAGCTGTGACCGGCGACATAGTCAACCGATTCGCCTGCATCTTGCGTCAATGTCCATAACGCGAAGCTGGCGGTTAGGAGCGCGGGCTGCGTAAATTCAGTGGCATTCAGTTGGTCCTCAGGCCCAGACTGGATCAAATCCCACAAATCGTATCCTAACGACTCGGATGCTCTGTCAAATACGGGTTTTACGGCGTCGCGAGACTCCGAGAGCATACCCACAGCCTGAGAGCCCTGCCCAGGAAAAACAAAAGCGGTGGTCACTGAATCTCCCCCTCTCTGGTT
>JALRJG010000093.1 GCA_023261215.1 Pseudomonadales bacterium
ATACTGCGTGACTCAACGGACAGCGAATCCGAAAAAAATCACCATTGACTGTTTTTTAATAACTTCGCTACATTAGATCCATTCGCGACGAAGCGCCATCTGGGCCAATCACCTTTTTCAAAGCGCGACCACCCTCGGCCATCAAAGCATTTTGCCCCGGGGCTCATAGCGCAGGGCTTGCGACATGGGGTTGAGTCCAGGGACCAAAGCGAACGACGCGCAGAGCATCTGCAGAAGAACCTGGTATTTGGTGAGTGACCTCCAGACTTCGCGAACCACAGGCAAGGGCCCCAGGGTGAGAGGATAAGTTCAATCACATGACGATCAGCACGCACAAAACATTCTGCCGTTTCTGCCACGCCTATTGCGCCATTGAAGTTGATGTTGAGGATGGGAAACCCATTCAGGTTCGAGGCGACACGTCGGACCCTGTGTACGGCGGCTATACCTGTATCAAAGGGCGACAATTACCTGAGCAATTCGCCACGCCCAAACGCATTCGAGAGACCTTAAAGCGCGATTCAAGTGGCGCGTTTCAGCCCATCGACGTGCAGCAGGCCATGGACGAAATTACCGACCGCGTTCGATCCATCATCGAGACCTACGGCCCGCGAGCCGTGGCCACTTATGTGGGGTCCTATGGATATCAAAATTCCGCCGCCCTTCACGTCGCCAAGGCATGGCATAAGGCCATAGGCTCTGACAGTTATTACACGTCGGTGACCATTGATCAGCCCCACCGCAAGATCGCCCAATCCCAATTCGGCGCTTGGGAAGGCGGAACCCATGCCTTCACAGGTGCGGACGTCTGCATGCTCATTGGCAACAACCCCGTTGTGTCTCAATACACACCGTTCGGGGGTATTCCGCCCTTCAGTCCCTATGCCCGACTCAGAGATGAAATGAAGCGTGGCATGAAGGTCATCGTGGTTGACCCACGGGCGACCGAGGTGGCTAAACGTGCCACCCGACATCTCCAAATTCGCCCTGGGGAGGACCCCACGTTTCTCGCAGCGGTGATCCGACACCTTCTAAAGCAGCGCTTGCACGACATTGCGTTCTGCGAGGCTCACGTCGCTGACCTAGATGCGCTGACCGAACTGGTCGAGCCGTTCACGCTCGATTATGCCGCGAAGCGCTGCGAGCTAGACCCGAGCGACATCCAGTTTGCAGCCGAGACCTTTGCGCGCGCCAAACGCGGTGTCGCGGTGACCGGGACAGGACCCAATATGTCGCCCAGACCCATCTTGACTGAGCACTTGGTGTGCACGCTGAACACGATTTGTGGGCGCGTCAATCGATTGGGCGAGCGGGTGCCCAACCCGGGTGTTCTGCAGCCTGTGCGCAAGCGAGAGGCAAAGGTTCTTGAGGCGAATCCGGCATACGGAAAGGGCCCTCGTTCCCGAGTTCGGGGCCTCGGGGAAATTTTGGGGGAGATGCCCACCGCGGCGCTCAATGATGAAATCCTGCTCGAGGGCGAAGGCCAGATCAAAGCGCTGATTTGCTTGGGCGGCAATCCCATGGTCGCCTTTCCTGATCAGGACAAAACCCTGGCGGCGATGAAGAAGCTCGATCTTCTCGTCTGCGTCGACCTCTATCACTCCGCCACCGCCAAACTCGCCGATTACATTGTGGCGCCGACCCTGTCGCTTGAGCGCGACGACGTAACCTTACTCACCGATACTTGGTATGACGTGCCCTACTGCCATTACACCCAAGCGGTTTTACCTCGTAACGAACAGAGTCGGGAGGAATGGGAGCTCTATTGGGAAATGGCCAGTCGAATGGGTACGCCGCTCGAACTACCAGGCGGCGCCGTATCCCTGACCGAAAGGCCCACCAAATTCGAGATTCTAAAATGTTTAACCCATGCGGCACCCATTCCATTAGAAACCATCCGAGACCAAGGGCGCGGCCACATCTTTGAAGATATTCAAGTGAAGGTCTCCGAATCAACCAACCCGAACCCAGCCAAATTTCAGCTCCTCCCTGCGGATATTCCCAACGAGCTCGAAGCACTCGCAATGGAACCCGCTCGAGAAGGTTCTGGTATCGTCGATCACAATCAAACCTACACGCACCTGCTCATCAGCCGACGCCTCAAACATGTCTTCAATTCATCGGGGCAGCAGCTTGAATCCTTGCGCGCCAAAGGCACCACCAACCCAGCCTATATGAACCCCCAAGATCTAGAGTCCTTTCATCTTTCAAGCGGCATGATGATTGAGATCGAATCAGCTGCAGGCGCATTACTCGGTGTTGTCGAAGCTGCAAGCGACGTGAAACCTGGCGTGATTTCGATGGCCCATGCGTGGGGTGATTTACCTGACAACGGAGGATCTGTACGATCCCAGGGGTCCAGCACCAATCGGCTGGTCGATGACAATCGAACATTTAACCCCATCACCGGCATGCCGCGAATGAGCGCCATTCCGGTTCGCATTCGTGCGGTAGAAGAGGCACTCGCTTAACATGACACAGTTTGCAAAACCCATCGGAATCGCCCGTCCCAACGAAATCGCACTTAGAGATCCGCTCACTGCACTCACCTGGCTCGAGATTGACGATATTCTCAACCGGGCGGCCAACGCCATCAGACAAACAGATCTCGGTGAAGATCGTCGAATGGCCGTCTTTGCTGAAAATGCCTGCGAGACGGCGCTCGCCAACCTTGGCGGCCTCATTGGCGGCGCATCCGTGGTCCCCGTCAACTTTCATCTCACCGCAGAAGAAGTAGCTTATATCCTCGAAGACTCAGGTACACAGCTGCTTTTCGTCGGACCCGAGACGGCAGAGAGAGGCCTTGAGGCCGCTGCGATGGCTGGTGTACCCCAGGTCGTAGGATGGCGCTCGCCTGCCTTTGAACTCATCGATTGGTCCACCTGGCTTGCAAGCAGCAGCCCTGATGAGCCGGACACTTCGGTAGCGCCCAGACCTAACCTCCTCTATACCTCAGGCACCACAGGCCGGCCAAAGGGTACGCATCTTCCGCCCACCATGTTTGCCGGGGGCGATACCGTCGCTGAGCACCTTGATAACCTTGGGGCCAATCCTATGGCTGAGCTTGGCCCTCACCTTGTCGTCGGTCCCATGTACCATACCGGCCCACTCAGCGGCGCGCGACTGCTCGCTGCGGGGGCACCGTCGGTGATCCTGACTCGCTTTGACGCTGAAAATACGCTTCGCGCGATCGATACCTACAAAACTGCCTCAACCATCATGGTGCCCACCCACTTTGTTCGCTTGCTGGCCTTGCCCGATGAGGTGAAATCGCGTTACGACATTTCCAGCATGGTCAGCGTAAGTCATACCGGGGCCAAATGCCCGGTTGACGTCAAACGCGCCATGATCGAATGGTTTGGTCCTGTGTTCCGAGACGCGTACGGCGCGTCTGAAGTCGGCACCACGTGCATGATCACGTCAGAAGAATGGCTGCTACACCCGGGGTCCGTCGGCAAAAGCTTGCCACCCTTCACCGCGATGATTCTGGACGACAATGATCAACCCGTACCCCCGAATACCGAGGGGCGACTCTTTTTCGAAGACGCCACCGGTCGCGGCGTCGTCTACCACAATGATCCTGTGAAATCTGCTGCTGCTCACATTCGACCCGGCGTCTTCACCCTGGGCGAGATTGCGTACATGGATGAAGAGGGCTACGTCTACATCACCGACCGATTCAGCGACATGATCGTTTCTGGGGGTGTGAATATTTATCCCGCGGAAGCAGAACAGGTGCTCATCGATCACTCGGCGATCCTCGATGTGGCCTGTATCGGTGTGCCGCATCCTGAGATGGGGGAGGAGCTGAAAGCCCTCGTCATTCTTCACGAAGGTGTCAGTGCCGATGGCAATGAGATCATTCATTTCTGTCGCGACCGTTTGTCTCATTACAAGTGCCCGAAGACGGTCGAGTTCGTCTCTGACCTGGGTCGCAACACCATGGGCAAAATCAATAAGCGTAAACTCCGAGCGCCTTATTGGGAGGGTCACACCCAATGACGGTGCAGCGGGTCGCCCTCATTCGCCATGGTGAGACCGTGGCGAACGACGCACAGCTTGCCTACGGTCGTCTTGAGTCACCGCTGAATGATCGAGGCATTGCTCAGGTGCAAGCGACGGCTCAAGCCCTCAAAGCGAGAGGGACCGATTACCATCACATTGTCAGCTCACCCCTTGGCCGAGCCTTGGAGACCGCTCACCTCATCGCTGATGCCCTTGGGCTTCAGATATCAGTTGAAGCCGACCTGGTCGAATGCGATTTAGGTGAATGGGAGGGCATCACTTACCTCGAGATGCACGAACGGGGCTACGCGATAAAATCCATACAAGACGATCATTTTCGAGCGCATGGCGGAGAGTCACCCTTTGAAATCTCAGAACGCGTCAAATCCGCCATGCTCCGCTTACTCGGCAAGCACCCTGGTCAAAATTTGATTTTGGTGGGCCACGGCGGTGCATTCGCCAATGGTCTATCCGCGCTGTTGGGTTCTGGGCCACGGTTTGGCCCCAAATACCTCATGCACAACGCCGCCATCACAGAGTTAACCTTCGAACAGGAACCCACGATCCTTGCACTCAATGATTACGACCACTTGCCACACCACCTGAAGAATCAATCCAGCCGGCCCGACAATGCCCAGCAAGCCTAACTTTCCGCTCGCGCTCGATGATGTCAGCGCCGATTGGCTATCAAGTCAGCTGGCTCGTGACTTCGCAGGCGCAAAGGTCAACGATTTTTCCGTGACTCAAATTGGGCAAGGCGAAGGGTTCATGGCAACCCTGGGACGAGTGAATCTCGAAGGACAATCAGTCAGTGGCCCCCTGCCCGAGTCAGTCATCGTCAAACTTTCCTCACCCATGCAGGCGACACGTGACCTGGCGACGCGAATGAACTATTACGGTAGAGAGATTGGCTTTTATCAAGATTGCGCGGCAGATTGCGGCATCAGAGTGCCTCGTTGCTATAGCTGGCAGGCTGAAGCCATCGATAATCGCTTTGCTATGCTGCTGGAGGACTTGGCGCCTACCGTCCCTGTCGACCAAGTCCAAGGATGTTCCTTTGATGAGTCGGCGAAAGTGATGCGTGCCTTTGCCGACCTCCACGCGCATTGGTGGAACTCACCCAAGCTCAAGTCGCTATCCTGGCCAAGCCCGATTACCCACGTCCAACCCGTTTCAGAAAGCTTGGCTCTACTCGAGGCCAGCATCCAGGACGCCGAAGTGACCGGGCGATTTGACGCCTATCCCAACATGAAACGGCTGCTGCCACGATTACCCGCCCTGTGTAAGATCGAACCCCCGCCGCCCTTTCCCTACACGCTGGTCCACGGGGATCTGAGATCAGACAATATTTTCTTTCCCGAGGGAGAGCCCGAACCCATCATTATCGATTGGCAAACCTGCGGTATGGGTCAACCCATGACGGACATTGCCCGCTGGCTCACACAGAGCATTGATATCGAAACCCGTCGCGGGGGTGAAGAAGCGCTGCTTTCGATTTACCATGAACGCCTGCTCGAGCGCGGCGTCAAAGGTTACACCCACAAAGCGATGATGAGTGAGTATCAGCTCAATCTGGTTGTGACGCTTTTAATGTTCTCGATGAGCATGGATGAAATCGACCAATCCTCCGAGCGAGCGGCACCCCTTTTTCATGCGATGTACTCAAGGCTGGAGGCCGCGCTTGAGGATTGGGATGTGGAGAAGATACTTAAAATTCTACCGCTGCTGATTCCTATTTTTAAAATCACCACCTGGTTCAAACTCAAATTTCACAAAGAGGCATAGCGATGGCCCAATCACTCAGCGACATTAATCCTCTGGATCCCGAGGTCCTAGCCTGCCCTTATGCATTCAATCAGCGATTACGGGAAGAAGCGCCTGTCTATCACTGTCCTAATACCGGGGTCTACTTCATTTCAAATTATGACTTGGTCGTTGAAGTGACCAAGAATGAAAAATTGTTCTCAAATGAATTCTCGATGATTCAAGCGGGCAATACGCAGCAGCGGGACCCGGAGATGGAAGCGATCATGAAGCGTGGATTTAGGAGCGTGAACACCATGCTCACGGCTGATCCACCCCGGCAGCGACGATATCGTTCGCTCTGCCAGAAACCTTTCTCTGCGAGCAATGTGGCAAAACTTCAGCCTTACATTGAATCCCTCGCGCACGAATTGATTGATCAGTTTATCGACCAAGGAGAGTGCGATTGGATGTCGGCGTTCGCGGTCCCTATGCCCGTCAGGATGATCGCGTATATTCTTGGCGTGCCTCTCTCCGATATGGACCTATTCAAAGAATGGTCCGACGCTAACGTCTACTCATTTTCAGCTGGACAAACTCGCGAAGGCGCGCTCAATGCCGCGCGCCTCGTCGTTGATTTTCAGCATTATTTTGCCGAAAAGATTGAGTCTCGAAAGAAATCACCCACCGATGATGTCCTCTCAGACATCGTGAATGCCTCGGCTGATGGCGAAACACCGATGAATATTGAAGAGTGTTTATCAGTGATCTCTCAGCTCTTGGT
>JALRJG010000094.1 GCA_023261215.1 Pseudomonadales bacterium
ACTTGGGGCTGAAGGCATCAAGGTGCAGGTGTCAGGCCGTTTGGGCGGTGCTGAAATTGCACGTTCAGAGAGCTATCGAGAAGGTCGGGTGCCACTCCATACGCTCAGAGCTGATATCGACTATGCCACCGCTGAAGCGCTGACCACCTACGGCATCTTGGGCGTCAAGGTATGGATCTTCAAAGGCGAGATTTTGGGTGACCGTGAAGCACCGCAACAATCTGCCAGCAACGCTTAATCATTGGTTATTGAGTCATGTTACAGCCGAAAAGAACAAAGTTTAGAAAGCAGCAGAAGGGTCGAAACCGCGGGCTAGCGCACCGGGGCAGCGCCGTGAGTTTTGGTGAATTTGCGCTCAAGGCCACGGGCCGGGGGCGCATGACGGCTCGACAAATTGAAGCGGCCCGTCGAGCCATGACTCGTCGGATTCGTCGAGGCGGTCAGATCTGGATTCGAGTCTTCCCGGACAAGCCTATTACTCAGAAGCCGCTTGAGGTTCGTCAAGGTAAAGGTAAGGGAAACGTAGAGTATTGGATCGCCCAGATTAAGCCGGGCAAGGTGCTTTACGAGATTGAGGGCGTCAGCGAAGAAGTGGCCCGGGACGCGTTTCGATTGGCAGCGGCGAAGCTGCCTTTCCAGACCGAGTTTGTTAAACGCGCCATCATGTGATGGGAGATTGAAGTGCAGAACGCAAATGATTTGAGAGCTAAAACCGAAGAAGAACTGGGTTCTTTGTTGGTTGACCTGTCCAAAGAGCAATTTGGCTATCGGATGCAGCAATCTGTTGGGCAGTTGGCTCAAACACACTTGCTTAAGAAGGTCCAAAAGGAAATTGCGCAAGTTAAGACAGTGTTGAATGAGAAACGTGCTGGCTAACCAGCAGATTAAAAGGCACGAGGACACAACTGATGAGTGGTGAAAAGAACCTAGCCCGAAATGTAAGTGGCACAGTGGTCAGCAACAAGATGGACAAGAGCATCACGGTGCTCGTGGAACGCCGTATTAAGCATCCTATCTATGGGAAGTACATCAAGCGGTCCAAAAAGTTGATGGCGCACGATCCGGAGAATCAATGCCAGGAAGGGGATGTGGTGACCATTGAAGAGACTCGGCCCATCTCGAAGAACAAGACGTGGAAGCTCAGTTCAATCGATAAGAAAGCACTGCAGATTTAAAGCGGGTGAGCCGCTTTCAGCGGTGGAGTAAATAAAAAATGATTCAGGCACAAACATACTTAGATATCGCAGATAACAGCGGCGCGCGGCGCGTCATGTGTATCAAAGTGCTCGGTGGATCCAAGCGGCGGTATGCAGGCGTCGGTGACATCATCAAGGTTACTGTGAAGGAAGCGATTCCTCGTGGGCGTGTTCGTAAGGGGCAAGTGCTCGACGCTGTGGTTGTGCGGACGAAGAAGGGTGTTCGACGACCTGACGGTTCCCTCATTAAGTTCGATGACAACGCCGCGGTCCTCTTGAACAACAACAAGCAGCCGATTGGGACTCGTATCTTTGGCCCAGTCACGCGAGAGCTAAGAACTGACAAATTTATGCGCATTGTTTCACTTGCGCCTGAAGTGCTTTAGAGAACTAACCATGAAGAAGTTAAAGAAAGACGATCTGGTGATTGTCCTTGCTGGTAAGGACAAGGGTAAAACCGGTGAGATTACACGGATTCTTGACAACGATCGCGTATACGTCTCTGGCGTCAACATGATAAAGCGCCATACAAAAGGCAATCCCCAGGCGGGCCAGCCGGGAGGCATTATCGAGAAGGAGGCGTCCTTACATATCTCTAACATTGCGATTTTTAATCGAGGTGCAGGCAAAGCCGACCGAGTGGGAATCAAGACGCTAGAGGATGGTAAGAAAGTCCGCGTATTTAAATCAAATGGCGAACAGATAGATAACTGATATGGCTGATTTAAAGAAATTATATGAAGAAGAGATTCGGCCCAAGCTTAAGGAGTCTCTCGGCCTCACCAATGTAATGGAAGTGCCCAAGATCACGCAAATCACGCTGAATATGGGCGTGGGTGAGGCGCTGAGCGACCGAAAGCAATTAGACGCCGCAGTAGCTGACATGGAACTGATTGCCGGACAGAAGCCTGTCATTACGCTGGCACGTAATTCCATCGCGGGGTTTAAGGTTCGCGAAGGATGGCCCATTGGCTGCAAAGTCACGCTTCGCCGGTCAAGAATGTATGAGTTCCTCGATCGCTTGATCAGTATCGCGATTCCAAGACAGAGGGACTTCCGAGGTTTGAGCCCGAAGGCGTTTGATGGGCGTGGGAATTTCTCCATGGGAATTACCGAACAGATCGTGTTCACGGAGATTGACTACGATAAGACGGACCGTATTCGTGGGTTGGATATCAACATCACGACAACGGCAAAGACAGACGATCAGGGACGAGCATTGCTTAGCGCATTCAACTTCCCTTTCAGAGAAGCGTAAATCCGCGAAGTAGGATTAAAAGAGACTAGAGGGTTCTAATGGCCAAAGTATCCATGATCAACCGCGAGCTCAAGCGTGCCAAGACAGTGAAGAAGTACGCGGCGAAGCGAGCAGCCTTGAAGGCGCAGATTCGAGACTTGTCTTTGTCGGATGAAGAGCGTTGGGAAGCACAAATAAAACTGCAGAAGCTGCCCCGTAACGCGAGTCCCAGCCGTCAAGTGCGCCGTTGCCAGTTGACTGGACGACCGCACGCGGTTTATCGGCGGTTTGGCCTTGCCCGAACCAAGTTGAGAGAAGCGGCCATGCGCGGTGATGTGCCAGGCCTTGTTAAGTCGAGCTGGTAAGGAGAAGAACCATGACTATGCAAGATCCGCTAGCAGATATGTTGACTCGCGTCCGAAATGGCCAATCCGCGAAGCTCTCCTCCGTTTCAATGCCGTCGTCAAAAGTGAAGCTCGAAGTTGCGCGCGTTCTGAAAGAAGAAGGTTATATCGAGAATTTTGGCACCGCAGACAATGAAAGTGGCCAGGCTCAGTTACAGATCGGACTGAAGTATCACAACGGCCGTCCGGTAATAGAAGAAATCAAGCGTATGAGTCGGCCAGGCCTCAGGGTTTACAAAGGCCGAGATGATATCCCTTCAGTGCGAGGTGGGCTTGGTATCGTGATTTTGTCTACGAATAAAGGGGTTATGACAGATCGTGCGGCGCGGGCTGAAGGCGTTGGCGGTGAGGTGCTCTGCTCGGTTTTCTAAACGAATGTAAGAGACGGTCGATCAAGGATCAGAAGAACTATGTCAAGAATTGCTAACAGTCCTGTAGAAATACCACAAGGCGTTGAAATTACGATTTCAGGGCAGGAAGTGAGTGCAAAGGGCAGCAAAGGCGCGTTAACGCTAACGCTGCACGATGATGTGGCGATTGCGCAAGAAGCCAGTGAGTTGAAACTGTCTGCCAAAGGACAAACCCAGAGCGCGGTTGCGCTATCGGGCACCTTTCGAGCGCTCGTCAATAACCTCGTTACGGGTGTGAGTCAGGGCTTCGAGAAGCGCCTTGAGTTGCAAGGGGTTGGTTATCGTGCTCAGGCGCAAGGTCGGGCTTTGAATCTGTCGCTCGGATTCTCTCACCCCGTGGTCTACCAAGTGCCTGAGGGTATTGAAGTGGAAACCCCGAGCCAGACCCAAATTGTGGTTCGCGGTATTGATAAACAAAAGGTCGGCCAGGTTTCGGCTGAAATTCGCGCTTTTAGACCACCTGAACCCTACAAGGGCAAAGGGGTGCGTTACGCCAATGAGTACGTGAAGCGTAAAGAAGCGAAGAAGAAGTAAGCGCGATCGGCAGGAGAATCTGAAGATGAAGAACAAAAGAAACGCACGGTTACGCCGGGCCCAACGAGGGCGCTCGAAGATGCGCGAGCTCTTGGTCCCAAGGCTCAGCGTTTACCGCTCACCCAGGCACATCTATGCGCAAATTATTTCTGAGGATGGAGGCTCGGTCAAAGCTGCGGCTTCCACCTTGGAAAAAGATTTACGAGGCGGGACGACCGGTAACGTCGAGGGTGCAGCTAAAGTGGGGGCCTTGATCGCAGAGCGTGCCAAGGCTGCGGGTTATACCAAAGTCGCTTTTGATCGCTCTGGGTATAAGTATCACGGTCGGATCAAAGCGCTTGCGGATGCGGCTAGAGAGGGCGGTTTAGATTTCTAAGAGAGCCTCCCCAGCGGTGGGATTGCCTCAAGAATAATAAGGGTTTGTGGGATCGATAAGGGTGTATGGAATTTAAGAGTCCCTGACCCAGGGCGAAGTAATCTTAAAAGTTGAGTCTACCAACAGAGCGCTTAGATGCTTAGCAAGTCAGTCTCGGCTCGCGAGTAGGACATAAAAGGAAGAAACATGGCTTTCAATGACAAAGACAACAACGAGGAAGGAATCCAGGAAAAACTGGTTCAGGTAAATCGCGTTGCGAAAGTTGTCAAAGGTGGGCGGATATTTGGCTTTACGGCGTTGACCGTCGTTGGCGATGGCAACGGGCGCGTGGGCTATGGCCGTGGCAAAGCCCGAGAAGTGCCTCAAGCCATTCAAAAGGCGATGGAAGCGGCTCGACGAAACATGATTCAGGTTGATTTGGATGGGTCCACGGTTCAATACGAATTGACAGCCCGACATGGCGCTTCAAAAGTGTTCATGAAACCAGCGTCCGAAGGTACTGGAATTATCGCGGGTAAAACGATGCGTGCCGTACTCGAAGTCGCGGGCGTTCGAAACGTGTTGGCCAAATGCTATGGCTCGACGAATCCAGTCAATGTGGTTCGAGCCACTTTCGAGGGATTGAAGAATATGCGTTCTCCACAAGCGATCGCTGAGAAGCGTGGCCTTTCTGTTGAACAAATTTCGGGGTAAATCATCATGGCAAACAAGACTGTCAAAGTGACGCTAACGAAGAGCCTAAATGGTCGGTTAAAGAGCCATAAGGCTTGCGTTGCTGGCTTGGGCCTCACAAAAATTCGTCAGAGCAGAGTGCTCGAAGATACGCCAGCAGTGCGCGGAATGATCAACAAGGTCGCGTACATGGTCAACGTCGAAGAGGCGTAAGGGTAGGGAATAATCATGCGACTGAATACGATATCTGGGGCTGAAGGTAGCCGACAGGCGCGAAAGCGCGTAGGCCGTGGCATAGGCAGCGGACTGGGGAAAACATCTGGCCGAGGCCACAAGGGCCAAAGGTCACGTTCTGGCAGCAGCATCCGGCCTGGCTTCGAAGGCGGTCAGCAGCCCATGCAACGCCGGCTACCAAAATTTGGCTTTACCTCGAAGGTTGGCCGAACAACAGGTGAAGTCACCTTGTCAGAGGTTGCGTCAGCGAACGCTGATGTGGTCACGCTCGACGTGCTTAAAGACGCCGACTTGGTGAGCCGCAAGCTCGCAAGAGTAAAAATTATCTTGTCTGGAAAGATCGAGCGGGCAGTGACTGTCCAAGGGATTCGAGTCACCAAAGGCGCTCGAGCTGCGATTGAAGCCGCTGGCGGTAAAGTCGAAGACTAGATCCAGCGAGTAACGAGAAAACACCATGACCAGTGCATTAGCACAAGCTAGACAAACAGCCAGCGGTGGCGGCCTCTCAGAACTGAGAAGCCGACTGCTGTTTGTATTGATGGCGATCGTGGTTTACCGAATCGGCAGTCATATTCCTGTGCCTGGGATTGACCCTGAGCGGTTGCAATTACTTTTCAGTCAGAATCAAGGCGGCATCCTTGATCTGGTGAATATGTTTGGTGGCGGCGCGCTTGAACGAATGAGTATTTTTGCGCTGGGTATCATGCCCTACATCTCATCAAGCATTATCACGCAGCTTTTGGTCGCAACCACGCCGTCGCTACAGCAGCTGCGCAAAGAGGGTGAGTCTGGGCGTAAAAAGATTTCTCAATACACCCGTTACGGGACGCTGGCCTTAGCGACCGTTCAGGGAATGGCGATGAGCAGTGGGCTGGTGTCGCAGGGGCTCTCTTACACAGGCTCCTTTATGTTTCATTTCGTTGCGGTATCAACGCTTGTTACGGGCGCCATGTTCATCATGTGGCTGGGTGAGCAGGTCACCGAGCGAGGGGTGGGCAACGGAATATCGATCATCATTTTCGCCGGTATCGTGTCAGGATTCCCGAGCGCTATAGGTCAATCTTTCGAACAAGCAAGGCAGGGTGAGATTCAGATCATTGCGCTCCTTGGAATTGCCGCACTCGCAGTGGTGATTGTTGCGGGCGTTGTTTACGTCGAGCGGGGCCAACGACGCATCACGGTGAACTATGCGAGACGCCAACAGGGGCGTCGCATGTATCAGCCGCAAAGCTCGCACCTACCGCTCAAGGTCAATATGGCGGGCGTCATCCCTGCGATCTTCGCCAGTAGCTTATTGCTATTCCCTGCGTCGTTGGGTCAGTGGTTTGGTCAAAACGAGAACATGGGATGGTTGCAGGATTTGAGTCTTCAGATAGCACCAGGTCAGCCCCTGAATATCCTGTTGTTCTCTGCGGGCATTATCTTTTTCTGCTTTTGGTACACCTCAATT
>JALRJG010000095.1 GCA_023261215.1 Pseudomonadales bacterium
TTTGGTGGCAAAGGATCTGAAGTCCACGCAGCTGCCGTTGTCGGGGATACCGTTGGCGATCCTTTCAAGGACACCTCCGGGCCGTCAATGAACATTCTCATCAACGTCATGGCCATTGTCAGCCTTGTGATCGCGCCGCTACTTTAAGCTCGCATCACATTAGGAAAAAGCGGGCGTTGCCCGCTTTTTTTATGCCTGGGATTATTCGAGCACTGCAAAGCCTATCTCACCCTCACTGCATTTTTTTGACGCGAACTCCCCTTTGAGAACATCGCGGTCCGCGCCAGGTAAGATCTACAATAAATGACTTAAAGCCCTATGCATTTCGGAGGACGCATGCGATTCACATCTCCTACCCCCGACACCCTCAATTTTGACCAGCGTACCTTGTTCGATCGAATTGCCGAAACCCGTGCCAAGCCAACGAATGAACCGCTACCCGGACCTTTTGGACCTTGGCTCAAGGTCCCTCGCATTGGAACGCATCTTTGTGAACTCGGACATTCGCTCCGCTTCGAGAGTCTTTTCAAAAGGTCCGTGATGGAGATCGGCATCCTTGTCACTGCACGCCATTGGCAATCCAACTTTGAGTGGTTCGCGCACGCACCGATGGCCATTCAAGCGGGCGTGAGTGAAGCCAACGTCGACACGATTTATCGAGGCGAGCGCCCGATCTTCGATGACCCCAATGACCAGCTCGCTTTTGACACAGCGGAGGAGTTGCTCACAATGCGATCCCTGAGCGATGCCACGTTTGAACGCTTGCGGTCAGGACTCGGAGAGGATGGCGCGGTGAACTTTGTTGCGCTTATTGGTTACTACATGGGGGTATCAGCGATGCTCAACGCGTTCGACATTCCCGTGCCCGAGGGGACAACGCCACCCTTCCCCTAAAACGATATGCTAAGCGTGCACAGTCGAAACAGTCGATTCGTTGCAGTCAAGTGAATCGAGCGGGCTCACTTGCAGGAAAACATTGAACCCCGGCAAACGCCATCAACCATTGTGCGGCATTAAGGCTGATGGGGCCCATAAAGGCCGCGGTGATGTCGTTCTGGGCGAGCAGCTCGCGAGCTAACAACTGAGATTTGATTGCAGAAGGCGAGCCGGCCCTCGCCTAAAGCACACGCTCTATCCGACTCATGGATCAAAAGAATCCGCTATGACCACGCGAGCGATCCCATCATAGATACTCAAGTTACAGAATTTCTCATCATGGATGGCGAAGCTAGCAGGCCAAATGGGCCCCTGTTGCACGCCGAAGGCGTTCGAATCTCGGGACCGAGTTAGAAGCCAGCGCTCGCTAATTTCTTTGGGACCAAGACACGCTTTAGCGACGCGTATTGGGGCAACCCGGTCTTGTAGGCGGGATAATCTTCGCCATGAATCAAAGGTGCGAGATAGGTTTTCGCCGCTTGCGTAATACCAAAACCGTCTTTCGTAATAAAACGCCGAGGCATTTTCCGCTCGACATTCGCCACTTTGCGAAGGGGAACAAGTGATGTCTTCCATCGATAAGGTGCGTCTGACAGTCTTTCGATCGTCACCATCACGGCATTGTGGCCCGCGATTGCGCTTTCAACCGCGCTGGCACCAACGGCATAGGCCTGTTCTACATCGGTTTTAGATGCAATGTGCCTTGCTGCCCGTTGGAGATAATCTGCAAGCGCCCAGTGACACTTCAACCCCAATTCCCTTTTTATCAGATCCACCAGGAAAGGGGCGACACCGCCAAGTTGTGCGTGTCCAAAAGCATCAGACACGCCGCTTTCCGCTAAAAAACGGCCTTCGGCCGTTTGCGCGCCCTCAGAGGCAACCACGACACAGTAGCCTTCTTTGGCGATCACCGCTTTCACTTTGTTAACGAAAACCACTGGGTCGAACGCAATTTCAGGAAACACGATGACATGAGGCGGATCTGAGGGCTTGTTCTTAATTAAGCCTCCTGCTGCGGCAATCCAACCCGCGTGTCGGCCCATCACTTCAAGAACGAACACTTTTGTCGAGGTTTCTGCCATCGAGCGCACATCAAGCGCGGCTTCCAAGGTTGATATCGCAACATACTTGGCGACAGAACCAAATCCTGGGCAGGTGTCAGTGAGTGGCAAGTCGTTATCAACCGTTTTTGGGATGCCAATACAAGTAATCGGAAATCCCTGCCTATGGCTGTATTGTGCCAGTTTATTCGCCGTGTCTTGCGAGTCACCGCCGCCGTTATAAAAAAAATAGCCAATATCATGTGCTCTAAACACATCAAGGATCCGCTCATACTCCCGCGGGTGACTCTCGGGTGATTTCAATTTGTATCGACACGAGCCGAAAGCACCGCTTGGCGTCATTCTTAGCTGACGAATCGCGGCCTTTGTTTCCTTGGACGTATCAATCAGTTCCTCTCTCAATGCCCCAAGAATGCCATTCAATCCCGCGTAGACTTTGCGGATTTCCTTTGCCTGGCTGGCACGCTCAATCACCCCGCAAGCAGACGCATTGATCACCGAGGTTACGCCTCCCGATTGAGCGTAAAACGCATTTTTTGGCATTCGACACGATCCTCTGCAATCAACGCTCGCATTATAGACAAAGCCTCGCCCGGAAAACGCTAGACAGCCCTCGCTGACTCATCAAAAAAATCGACGATGCCCTCTTGAAAGCCGTGAGGCGCACCCTATGTAGCGTTCAACGAAGGTTGATGCGAGCCATCATCCCTCAACTCAAACTCAGCAACTCAGGAGAACATTATGAGCACTTGGACCTTTGCACGCGATCCATTTCGATTGACCTCACCCTTATTTCAAAGTCTTTGGCCAAATCACGATGCACGGGTCGTGGATTCGTCCCCCGCGAGCGTTGTTTCAGTAAGACCCAATGCTGATGTCATTGTTTCAGACAGAGCCTACCGACTCCGCATTGAACTACCCGGCGTGCGCGTTGAGGATGTGGACGTGACCGTTGATCAAAGCACCCTCTCGCTCTCAGTCGAAAGATCATCCGCCTCCCTTGAAGACGGAGAACGTTTCATCGCTCGAGGCCTGCAGGCGGTCAGTTTCAAGCGCAGTTGGCGACTGCCTGAGGACGTGAGTGATGACATCAAGGCGACGGCCCGAGACGGCGTCGTCGAAATCGTGATTGAGCGGTCAGCGAAGCCCTCTGCCAAAAGAATCGCAATTTCACCAGCCTAACGTCGAGCCGCGGCTGCTTAGTACTGCGGGAGTATGTGAGCCGGGCTGAAGAGCTCAGCTCTACCGGGCGGGCGCTGGAGATCATTCAAGCGCCCAACCGATTCATCGAGCACGCACCGATCAGACATCGCCTCTTCCTGACCCACAAAAAACGATCAGGCGTCAGCTATCAGCTTTTAATGTCGGCTAAAGGCTTTTCTTTGTCAGCTAAAGGCTTTTCTTCATCAGCTAAGGGCTTTTATTCATCAGCTAAAGGCTTTTGATGATCGGCTAAGGGCTTTAATGATTAGCGAAAAGCTTTGACGATCGGCACACGTCGACCGATGCCAAAGGCGACCTTCGAGAGTTTAGGTCCAGGGCAAGTTTGTCTTCTCTTGAATTCCATCTGCCCGATCAACCCGATGATCCGAGTGTATGCGGCCTCCGAATCGTCTTCGTTAAGCCAAACCAGGAGTGCGTCACGATCGCAACTGATCACTTGGTCAACTGTCGTTGCCCAACTTCGAAAGGCGTTGAAGTCACTCTTGAACTCCTCCACGTACCCCTGAACAATCGCATCCAAGATGGCGTAAGGCAGAAGACTCTCCTCATCAAACTGATTCGGTGCGAGCTCTGCAGAGGGCCGTTTTTCGATAATGCTTCTGGGTATCGCCGGATGCTGCTCGGCGAGCTCGAAGACTTGTCGCTTATACAAATCCATGATCGGTGCAAAACTCAGGTTCATATCGAAATGGGTAAAGTAGCCGCATGCAGATTCAGTCTTATTCCCGGTCGCCAAAGGCAATGCACCAAATGCATTTGAGAAATGCATGAGATAAACGTCTCGTAACCGCGCTTGCAGATTTTGATCAGCGACCGAGTTGTACTTATTCTCAACCCAAACCCGCCTCACCAAATGGTCAGGGTCGCGCAAGTGATCAAATCGTTGATTCAGGGACGCCACAAGATCGAGGTGTTCGATGGGCACCTCATAATCCCAGCATCCGAGGGCTTCATGCAGTGCCTTGGCATCGGTTTTGGAATGCTCGCTACTGAAAACGGAAGGCATTCGAATCGCATGAACGTGACTGGGACCCAGCGCGTCACAGGCTAGCGCGATCGTTAGCGCGCTATCAATGCCACCGCTACTGGCAATAACAGCATCCCTAAAACCAGATTTTAGGGCGTAGTCGCGAAGACTCATCACGATCAAACGACGAAGGCTGACCTCGGGAAGCACCCTCTCTTGCTGGGTGGTGTCTTCGACGACAGCACCAAGATCCACAACCGGGAACTCATCGGCTTCGACTTGCTGAGCGGCATAGAGGAGGCGGCCACCTCTGGCAACAAAACTGTGCCCATCGAAGACCAATTCATCCTGCCCGCCCCACTGATTGACATAGACGAGGGTCAAATCGCCTTGGTCAGCAACCAATCGTTTCATTCTGGCTTCGGGCTTACCCTGGACGAAAGGTGAGCTATTCAGTGACACAAGCAGGTCGACACCCGCCTCACGATAGCGCGCATAAGGGTTTCGCTCTGCCGTGTAGTGATCCTCACCTTTGTCGTTCCAAAGATCCTCACAGATCGTGATCCCGACCCGATGACCACAGATTGTGAGCATCGTGAGCGTATCGCCCGCTTCAAAATATCTCGCTTCATCAAACACATCGTAGAAGGGCAGCAATTGCTTACGATAATTCGCAACCAGCTTGCCTTCGTTGATCACCGCGGCCGAATTAAAAAAGGGTTTACCTGGCCCTGGATTGGGTTCGAGATAACCGACAACCACGTGAAGCGAGGCGAACGCCTCGTCGCGGGTCGCGCTGCAGAGCCGATCAAGCGCTTCCAGGTTTTTTTGGATATAGCGAGGTTGGTAGAGCAAATCTTGACTGAGATAGCCAGGGATCGAGAGCTCAGGAAACACGATGACCGAGCAGCGCGCTTTGGCCGCCACCTTCATCCCCTCGAGCATTCGCTCGAGGTTTTCTTCAAATGCTCCCGGCGTTGTGTTGATCTGACCCAAGCAAACGCGCACGGTTCAAGAATTCCTGTTAGCGTCGCGCAAGACGGTTGAGGTAAAGCACGCCGAGCAAAACGAAACACGCCATGACTTGGTGCACCAGCGCAAGACTGATGGGCACATAATTCAGAAGGGTCGCAATACCCAAGACCACCTGAATGAGAATCAAGATCACCACCCAGCCCAACGCGCGGCGCCAACGACGTTCCGCCCGCGAGCGGATAGCTGCTACCAGCATTGCAACCGCATACAAAACCACAGCTATCGCAAGCCAGCGGTGTATGAATTGGATCATCGCACCGTTCTCGATGAGGTTATGCCAAAAAGGCAGCAGGGTTGTGGCCGCCTCCGCCAACCAAACCTCACCCATTTTGGGATAGGTGTTGAACCCGAGGCCAGCCCGCATGCCTGCCGTGAATGCACCATAAACAATCTGTAATGTCAGCAAAGCCAAGAGGCCTCGCGCTGCAGCTCTCATCGCGTCTGAGATTTCAACGCGCCGCACGCGACGCAAATCCAACAACAACCAATACAGATATTAATATAAACTCATCTGCAAACGCTGCATTAGACAAACTACGTATACTTAATGGAACAGTTAATATTGATTCAGAAACAATTTCATTAAGAATATTAAAAAGAATAATATCAACTGACATAAACATAGTTAGAGATTATGTTAGTCTTAGATCACTTATAAGATCACTTGATGAGGATGTTCATGTAGATTCATTTAGAAAAAGAATAAGAACAATAATTAAACATGTTAATGATATTGTTAATGTTATTGGAAGTCCAATAGGTGACAAGGTATTCCAGACAATATTCCAAAACAACGTATTTCAGAATGGTCAGGTAGAAGTATTTGTAATTCATGGATTGGTTAGGTGGAGTAACACAAACATCAACATTACAAGAGACTACTTTACAAAACAATCCATACTTAGAATGATAAATGAGGATGAAAACATACAGTCATTTAGAGAGTATGCCAAAGAGATATTGAAAATAATTAGTAGCAATGTATTCATTACAAGGAACTATTTACGAACATTGTCATTGAACAGATATTTGTCAACAGACGTATATGTTAATCATAATTTTAATACTCTTGAAACTATTAGAAGAATATTTAATTCTGACGTTAATGTTGTAAGAAATTACTTAACTGAAATGACATTGATTAAAATGGTTAACAGTGACGTAAACATTCAATCATTCAGACAAAGAGTTAGAGAGATATTGAAACTAGT
>JALRJG010000096.1 GCA_023261215.1 Pseudomonadales bacterium
CATTGCCTTCTCGAAACCAGCCGCATCAGACCAAATCTCAGGCAATGACTCAGACGTGTCGGTAACGCTTCCCTCGGGGAAGACAGTGGGCATGATGCTCGCAACATCGGCCATTCCGCGCGCATGAATCGCCAAATTTTCAAAATGAACGCGGCCACGAAGAATCGCCACCATCGACGTCATATGGCCTTTAGCGGAATTCATAATCCCTTCGCGGTATTTATATTCCGCTTCGCCGTCGGCAAAAGCAGACGCGCTCAACGCCATCAACATCACTAAAATCACACCACGGTTCATACGCGCTCCTTCTATAAGTTTCGCAAGCCAGCATAAGCCATTTCAGTTTAACCGGCTCTGCGTCTTAGCCAAGCCCCTTTCGACAAATTAACGCGATTCTTGACCCATAGGGCTTACTTCGATTGTTGTTGAATCCAGATCTCACACCCCCGCCGCGTTCAGTCCCTCTCTAGTGGATGCCGTTTTTGCCTTCTCATCGCTTTTCATCGCCTCAATCGCTTTAATGACTGGCCCGATCTCGTGACGGCCATCTACCAAGGTCCAACATCGATCGAATTCCACCGACCAGTGCTCGTTCCTAGAGCCACAACACCTCACCATTAACCCCAATCCAAGATGCGGGCACATTTCATTACCTGTGAAAGCGGGCACTCAGCGGACTAGGCTTTGTGTCTCGCCCGATCAGATTTTTGTCTCGATTGGCGGGACAAAGGCGCTCACCTGTGACTCGAACCTACTCGTCGCGACCTCGGTCAGTGCTGCCTGCTCGCGCGGCATCCTGGGCCTCCGTTGACCCCGTGCCAACAGCCAAGTAACGTGCAGGCTCGCGCAGGAGAGATCAGTCCATGGCAGCCAAAAAATCTTTTCCTTTTGAATCGACCCTCGAAAAACTCGAAGCCATTGTGGAACAAATGGAGTCCGGCGATCTGACGCTCGAAGAATCTTTGCGCGCCTTCGAAGAAGGGATTCAGCTGACGCGAGCCTGTCAACAGGCGCTGACTGAGGCGCAACAACAAATCAATGTCTTGATTGAGAAAAATGGCACCTTGGCTGCAGAGCCGATGACCGACGCCAGCGATGAGTTCTGACTTCCTCACGCCCTTTCAAGCACGGATCGAAACGCAATTAACCTCGATTTTTGACGCAACACCCGAGCCTGAACGACTGCTCGATGCCATGCGTTATGCCACGCTGGGGGGCGGAAAGCGGCTGCGCGCGGCACTCGTCTACATGAGTTGTGACGCCCTGGCGCTTGATGCGTCCTCTGGCGACAGCGCGGCTCAAGCAGTCGAATTGATTCACGCTTATTCCCTCGTCCACGATGATCTACCTGCCATGGATGACGATGACCTCCGTCGTGGCAAGCCAACCACCCACCGCCAGTTCGATGAAGCCACTGCGATTTTAGCGGGTGATGCCCTGCAATCTTTGGCCTTTCAGGTGTTAAGCGAGGATGAAAGCCTAACGCCTGAGGCTCGCATTGCTTTGATCAAAGCGCTCGCTCAGGCCGTTGGCGCCAACGGGATGGTTGGCGGCCAATCGCTCGACATGCTGGCAGAAGGTCAGCGTCTGTCGCTTGAGGCGCTGACCCATATCCACAACCAAAAGACCGGTGCCTTAATTCAATTCGCAGCCCAGGCACCCGGTATCATTGCGGGCCGCCATGTGGAAGCTTTGCAAACATTCGGTCACTGCCTGGGCCTTGCCTTTCAGATTCAGGATGACATTTTGGATACCGTGGGGACCGAGGAAGTTCTCGGCAAGCAAGCGGGCGTTGATCTACGACAAGCGAAATCGACCTATGTCGGACTCTTGGGCCTCGAAGGCGCGAAATCAGCCCTGAGCGAGACCACCGCACGAGCGAGGGCAGCGCTCACCGAGGCGCAGCTACTGACAAACTCTTTTGATCGCTTAATTCAATTCGTTGCTGACAGAGACCACTGAAATCGGTCAATTTGAAACCGATTACGGTAAACTGCGCCGTGACCCGGCTGTCTTGAAGCGCATGTTTTACTCGATTCCCAGTGAACGCCCCGACACACCACTGCTTGATCGCGTGAGCGATCCAGCAGATCTCAGATCACTGTCTGCTCAAGAACTCTCGATCCTCGCTGACGAACTACGCCACTACCTTCTTTACACCGTTGGAAAAACAGGCGGACATTTTGGCGCGGGTCTTGGCGTTATCGAACTCACTTTGGCCTTGCATTATTGCCTCGAGACCCCAACCGATCACTTGGTTTGGGACGTCGGGCACCAGACTTACCCTCATAAAATTCTGACCGGTCGAAGAGAGCGGATGCATACGCTGAGGCAAGCCGGAGGCCTTGCGCCCTTTCCCTTACGAGAAGAAAGTCCCTACGACACTTTCGGTGTTGGCCATTCGTCGACCTCGATCAGCGCAGCGCTCGGAATGGCGATCGCCAAAGCAGCCAAAGGCGAACACTCTCGAACGGTCGCCATTATTGGCGACGGCGCGATGACTGCGGGGCTCGCGTTTGAAGCCCTCAATCATGCAGGCGCCACCAATGCCAACGTCCTGGTGATATTGAACGACAACGCCATGTCCATTTCCGAGAATGTGGGTGGGCTGTCCCGTTACTTCGCTCGCATTCTCAGCAGTCAGTTCTACTTAAACGTCCGCGAAAGCGGCAAACGCATGTTAAGTGGTCTGCCGAGCGCTAAGGCTTTCGCAAAGCGAACCGAGGAGCACATGAAGGGGATGGTCGTTCCCGGTACCTTGTTCGATGAACTCGGACTTAACTATATGGGGCCGATTGATGGCCATGATTTACCCACACTGGTCAACACCCTCAATAACATCAAAGATTTGAAAGGTCCCCAGTTCCTGCACGTTGTCACACGCAAGGGCAAAGGCTACCTTCCTGCCGAAGAATCTCCCATCGGCTCCCACTCGTTGAGCAAACTGGAGACTGCCAAGGGCCAAAACGAAAAGAAAAAGACCTATTCAAACATCTTTGGCGAATGGTTGATCCAACAAGCACAGGCGAGCGCTGAATTGATGGCAATTACGCCCGCGATGCGAGAGGGTTCCGACCTCATCGCATTTTCTGAACAATTTCCGAATCGCTACTTTGATGTGGCCATTGCGGAACAACACGCCGTTACCTTGGCCGCAGGCCTTGCCTGTGAGGGTATGAAGCCGGTCGTTGCTATCTACTCTACGTTCCTGCAACGGGCATACGATCAACTGATCCATGATGTCGCGCTGCAAGATCTCGATGTGTTGTTTGCAATCGATCGAGCGGGCTTACTTGAAGATGGCCCAACGCATTCTGGGGTCTTTGATTTGTCCTTCTTAAGGCCAATTCCCAACCTCATTGTGATGACCCCCTCGGATGAGCGAGAGCTGCATCTCATGCTGACGACAGGCTTCCAACACCCAGGGCCTGCAGCAGTGAGGTACCCAAGAGGTGCAGGCATCGGGACAGAAACCCCCGACACACTCGAGGTGATCCCCATCGGGAAGGCGCTGAATCGCCGGCAGGGTCAGGCTGTCGCGATTTTGGCCTTTGGTAGCATGGTGGCGCCGGCATTACTTGCTGCCGAAACGCTCAATGCCACCGTCTACGATATGCGTTTTGTGAAGCCCTTGGATCTCGCTGCGATTGATTCCGCAGCCAAGTCCCATACGCTTCTGGTAACCGTTGAAGAAAATGCGGGGCAAGGCGGCGCGGGTTCAGCCGTGGGAGAGGCGCTTCATGATATGGGTCATGAAACCAAACTGCTCCGAATTGGGATTCCAGATGAATTTATTGATCCCGACAAACCCGATGCCATGCGAGCCCGATGCGCGCTCGATGCGTCTTCCATCATCGACCGCATAGAGCGCTTTAAGCACCCTCGTTAGATTGACCTAACCAATGACCCATCTTTCCGGCCTTGGTATCTAGATACCGAGCATTGTGGTCATTGCGACCTGTCTCAATGGGTAACCGCTCAGAGACTTCAATGCCCAATTTGGTCAAAGCATTCACTTTTAGAGGGTTATTCGTCAGTAACTGGATTGAGCGAACTTGGAGATGAGCGAACATATTCCGACACACCGAGTAATCCCGCAAATCAGCATCGAACCCCAACCGCTCATTAGCCTCAACCGTATCAGCACCGGCATCCTGAAGCTGGTAGGCCCTAATCTTATTGATCAAGCCGATGCCGCGACCCTCCTGGCGAAGATAGAGGAGAACTCCCGTTCCGCATTCAGCGATGCGCTCCAACGCCAGCTGTAATTGGGCGCCACAGTCACAGCGCTTGCTGAAAAGGCAATCGCCTGTGAGACATTCGGAGTGCACTCGACAGATCACGTGCTCGCACTGCCGCACATCACCGAGCGTTAGGGCAATGTGTTCTTGCCCCGTATCCGGGTCTTCGAATCCATGCATCTCAAACGTTCCGAATTGAGTCGGAAGCTTACAAGAGGCCACGAATTGGACGGCCATAGGCGATCAACAGCAAAAATGAAACGCGGAGTGTAGCAGGGCCCAGAGACTTGAGGAAATCCCGGTCTTCCCCTCGCACGGGCGTGCCAAGCCCTGACTGGAGCCTTCTTCAGGGTGGGGCTATGATGTCGACAGACTTGCGCCCAAGCGCCATGTCACGTCTCAATGCCCAATTCATGTTAAGGAGCCATGCCTATGACCGATCTCACAGCCGTCGCAGACCGATTCGCCATTCAGGACGTGATGAGCAATTACGCCGCCGGCGTTGATGAACGAGATCTCGATCGCTATCGCGCCTGCTTTGCAGACGATGTCGTGATCGTTGGGTTCGGTGCTGGACCGACCCAAGGCGCCGATCAATGGGTCAGCGAAGTGATTGGAAAGCTTGAAGCCTTTGGCGCAACGCAGCACATGCTTGGACCCGTTTACGCTGAGATAAAGGGTGATCACGCCAATGTTCGAACGGACGTTCAAGCCTTGCACTATATGGCGGAGGATCCCGAAACAACCCTAACCCTTTGGGCAACCTACGTAACTGAGATGAAGAAAATCGAGGGCGCTTGGAAAATCAGCCGCCACGAGTTGGTGCGCCGGGGCACGAGGGTTCAAAAAGGTTAGCTTTGGACAACTGACAGATGACGCTCAGGCGACAAGGTTACGAATGGCTGGAGGGCGGGTTCGAGGGTCACTTTGGCAGTCGACTCACCTCCACTATCATCGTCACTCTGATTGTTCTGAATACGCTCGCCATCGTGTTCGAGTCGATGGCGGCGATCCATGAGACCTATCAAAATGCGTTTGCCCTATTTGAAGCGGTATCCATTGTCATCTTTACCCTGGAGTATTTAGCGAGAGTCTGGGTTGCGCCTGAAGCGCCTACTTACCAGGGCACGCTGGCGGGTTCAGCGCGACGCCGATATGTCACTACGCTACCTGCCCTAATCGACTTGGCCGCCATTCTGCCCGCTTACTTCGCGATGTTTTTCGCCGTCGACCTGCGTCTCCTGCGACTTTTCAGACTGTTACGGCTTTTAAAACTCACCCATCACTTTCCGGGATTGGCGCTCTTTTTCTCCGTCATTAATCAGGAGCTCCGAACGCTGTTATCCGCACTGTTCACGATTCTGATTCTGATGCTCTTGGCGGCCAGCTTGATGTATGTCGCAGAGCATCAAGTTCAACCTGAGGTTTTTGGCAGTATTCCATCCGCCTTTTGGTGGGCGGTGGTGACCATGACCACTGTGGGATACGGAGATGTCCTGCCGATCACGTCCATCGGCAAGCTTTTGGCCACTTTCATTATGTTACTCGGAATCGGTGTCGTCGCCCTTCCCGCAGGGATTCTTGCGGCACGATTCGGAGAAGAATTAAGAATCCGGCGCGAGACGCTCTCTATTGAGGTTGCCAAAGCCATGAAGGATGGTTTGATCAATACTCCCGATATGCGGAACTTGATCCAGTCGCGTCATCAATTGGGCCTATCCCAAAAACAACTCGAGCAATTGATCCATAACCATCAAGTCAGAACCGAGCAAACACATTGCCCACATTGTGGTGAGCCCATCACTTAAAAAGCACGGCTCGGGATGGGCCCTCGAATCCAGGCCTGAGAATAACTTCAGAATCTTAACGACGTTTACTTTGTTATCTGCGACGCCTCGGAAGCTTGAACAACCCTCACCACGCCAAAGCCTTCCACTATGTGAAGAGCCTTCAGCTATGTGAAGAGCCTTCAGCTATGTGAAGAGCCTTCAGCTATGTGAAGAGCCTTCAGCTAAGTAAAGAGCCATCAACCATAAAGAGAGCCCTCAACTGCAAAAGCCCTCGGCCGCGAACGAAACCCTACACCCTAGATAACGCACTCCGCCTGACAGGAGACCCTTC
>JALRJG010000097.1 GCA_023261215.1 Pseudomonadales bacterium
TCGCGTCCTCATTGCCGCCGAGAGTCTAGGCAGAAGAGAAATGATTGATGGAGCGCTCATGAAAAGTGGGCTTCCCGCAGAAATGGTCGAGGACTGGCAGGCGTTCACGTCTTCATCGACTCCACTTGCGCTCGCCACCGCCCCCTTTGATCGAGGGCTCAGGTTAACCGAACTTGGCATCACACTCATTGGCGAGCAGCAGCTTTTCGGCGAGCGCGTGCTGCAAGCGCGGCGCCGTCAGAAGGAACGCGAGCATGCCGCGGAGCTTGTGGTCCGAAGCCTCACCGAGCTCAACCTAAATGATCCGGTGGTGCATATCGATCATGGCGTGGGTCGCTACCAGGGCTTGGTGACCCTGGAAGTGAGTGGCGAGCCCTATGAGTTCTTGAGCATCCATTACCGGAGCGACGCGAAACTCTACGTGCCCGTCAGCGATATCCACCTGATATCTAGGTACTCGGGCGCAGACCCCGAGCTCGCGCCGTGGCACCAACTCGGTGGGGATACCTGGCAAAAAGCCAAGAAAAAAGCCGCTGAACAAATTCGAGATGTGGCTGCTGAACTGCTCGAGATCTACGCCAAACGCGAGGCTCAGAAAGGCGACGCCTTTCCCTCTCCAGACCAAGAATTTGAGCGGTTTGTTAGGGCCTTTGCTTTTGAAGAAACCCCCGACCAGGAAACCGCGATTGATGATGTCATCAAAGATCTGTGCCGGGATCGCCCAATGGACCGTCTCATTTGCGGTGATGTCGGGTTTGGCAAAACTGAGGTCGCTCTGCGAGCCGCCTTTCTTGCCGTCCAAGCAGGGCACCAGGTCGCGGTACTCGTCCCAACCACACTGCTCGCTGAGCAACACCATCAGTCATTCCAAGACCGGTTCGCCGGATGGCCTGTGGTGATCGAAAGTCTGTCTCGTTTTAAGACTAAAAAAGAACAGACTGAGACGTTAGCAAGATTGCAGGCTGGCAAGATCGACATCATTGTCGGCACCCACGCGCTGATCCAGGACACCGTGGGCTTCAAGGATCTTGGGCTTCTCATCATCGATGAAGAGCACCGATTCGGCGTGCGCCAAAAGGAGAAAATCAAACGCTTTCGAGCCAACGTTCACGTTCTGGCGCTCACTGCGACCCCGATTCCGCGAACACTGAATCTCTCCATGTCGGGTATTCGTGATCTATCCATTATTGCGACACCGCCCGCGCGCCGTTTGGCTATCAAGACGTTCGTTAGGCGCCACGACCAACAGGTTGTTCGTGAAGCCATCCAACGCGAGTTACTGCGCGGGGGTCAAGTGTATTACCTGCACAACGAAGTCAAAGATATTGAACGCGTGGCTGACGATATTTCCGCAATGGTGCCGGCCGCTCGGGTCAGCATTGCCCACGGTCAAATGCGCGAGCGCGAACTTGAGCAAGTGATGTCCGATTTCTACCATCAACGGGCAAACATCTTGGTATGCACCACCATTATCGAGACCGGAATTGATATTCCCAATGCAAACACCATCATCATGGACCGAGCCGATAAATTAGGCCTCGCCCAAGTGCACCAATTGAGAGGGCGGGTGGGACGATCCCATCACCAGGCGTACGCTTACCTTATGACACCCGAGCCGGCCATGATGACCAAGGATGCAGAAAAGCGTCTTGAGGCCATCGAGCAAGCCGAAGACCTGGGCGCCGGGTTCATTCTCGCCACCCACGATTTAGAGATCCGGGGCGCAGGCGAGCTTCTCGGCGAATCTCAGACGGGCAACATGCACAGCATTGGCTTTGGGCTCTACATGGAGTTGCTCGATCGAGCGGTCGCCAGCCTCAAGAAGGGCAAGATCATTGACCCTGAGTTGGATCTTCGAAGTGGCACAGAAATCAATCTGCACGCGCCCGCACTGATCCCTGACGATTACTTGCCCGATGTTCACATGCGACTCATCCTCTACAAACGGATCGCGAATGCCACGAGCCATGATCAGCTGAGGGAACTCAGCGTAGAAATGATCGATCGATTCGGCCTGCTCCCAGAGCCCACGAAATGGTTGATTCGGCAGACGGAACTGAAAATAACGGCTGAGACACTCGGGATCAGACGCATCGACATGGGCGACAACGGGGGTCACATTGAGTTCGGCAATAACACCCAGGTGCCTGCCGCTCAGATCATTCACCTCATTCAGTCATCGCCAACGAAATACAAAATGGCCTCTGCACATCAACTTAGCATTCTGGATAAAATACCGGATCGCGAACAACGGTTTGGTTACCTCGAGGATTTTCTTGGCCAACTTTCGGCATCCATTGCAGAGTCTAAGGGCGCTTGACGCAACCCAGAGAGACTTCACGCCAACCCCTAGCCTTGGCTTGACTCGCTGGCCGGCCCGCCTTTTGTTAGGCGCGCTCGCCTTTGTGACCGAGATGGCAGCGGCCGATGACTACCAAATCGAGGTGATCGTCTTCAAACGTCTTAACGCGGAGACTGCCTTCGACGCCAATGCCGTCGATCAGAACCGCACGCCCGCGAGTTGGCCCAGCAACCTCATCGCCATTGCGCCAGCGCTCACTGAGCCACGAAGACCCTTCATTTGGTCGCAAGCCGTGATGTTAGCGGAAGATTCAAAGACCCAGCAGGGTTCGGATTCATCAAGCGCCAGCATGAACGCAACCACGCCTGTGTTCCTGCTGGCCAGCGAGAGTAAAGCCAACCTTTATCGACGCAGACTCCAGCAGCTCAATCTGGGGGCAAATCAAGATGCGACTGATCCTAACCTGGAGCGGGACCGATTGCGTCGAGATCAGAGAGATGCCCTCTTGCAAGCGGCCTTTTTTCCAGACCAGCCCCATGCCTTCAGCGAGGTCAGCGCGAATGAACGGCAGCTCGAAGGTCCGGCTCGATCAATTCGGCGAAGCAGCCTCTATGCGCTCCTCCTCCATCAAAGTTGGCAGCAGCCCATCGATCAGGCACCCACGCCAATTTTGATTCAGGGTGGTCAGCAGTTCGGTGATCGTTTCGAACTTGAGGGGACTTTGTCTCTGAGGCGTCAGCGGTTTCTGCATGTGGATGCGGATTTGTGGCTCACACAATTCTCGCCGCAGCGGGGTCTACCCGCGACCACGATGCCCTCACCCCTCAAAGCCCAATTCCCCGATCTGTTTGAGGCCGCAGAGCGTGGCCGCACGTTTTCAGCGGATACGAGATTTCACCTGAGTGAGAAGCGGCGCCTTCGATCTGGCGAACTCCATTACTTGGACCATCCCGCGCTGGGGGTTCTCATTCTGGTCACACCACTGGACACCCGCCAATCGCTGTGACCGAGGCGTTCATCCCGCAAGGGGCTTCATCTTTTTAAGCCAACAAGCCCAGCGGGGCCCTAGAGCGCAACGAAATCAGTCACCCTGATCTTTCGGTTCTACCTTGCCTCACGCCGTCGCTTGAAGTTGCTTTGTGAGCAACCGGCGCAAATGGCCGAGTGACAAAAGATGCGCATAAACCCAGGCCAGCTCACCTTTTTTGAACAAAGCGAGTGCTTGCTCGTCTTCAAGTTCTAGCAGCTTACGCTCGTCAACAACGCGCGCTTTACCCAGACTCATGGTGGCATGATCCGCGCCGTTCACGCTGGCCTTCACCTCAGCGAGCAGTCCTAAGCTTGCGAGCTTTGCTGTGAATTGCTTAGTCCGTTCCATTTGCTGATGGAATTCTCTTAAGAACTCGGCGGTTTGCTTCACGAGCGGTGACGGCTGACCCGCCTCAAACAGGGGCGTGCCCTCCTCCACCGACAGCATCTCACTGCTGTCATCCACGCACACGAGCGGTTGCTCAGATTCTCCTCGACCGATTGCAAAGGGGTACTGTCTGACAAAGGCGGGAACGTATTGACCCAACCATGCATCACTGTCGTCGACCCAACGATTTTCACCGGCCTTCAAGCCAAACAACACGATAGGGACCCATTCACGGTCCCCCTCAGCAAAAACAATGGGATACTCATGGGCAATTTCTGCGAACTCAACGCCAGCACAGAGCACCGAGTTCACCCGTTTGGCGAACCCGAAACGCTGAGGTGTTTGTCGCACTCTCAACGCCCCGTGTATTGCGGGCGATAGCGGCTTTGGGTCCTTATAGAAGAGCATTTGGGTCATTTGGCAGGCCCTCCCTCTGTAGGCTCAGACGCCGAGATCCCGACAGGCTCTGCAAAATGAAGTGTTTGCGTGGGGTAGGCAATTTCTGCACCGTGATCACGAATGATGCCCGCGATCTCCAGCAGGATGGCTTGCTTAATCTCGTGGAATTCAACCCAATTGGTGGTTTTAGTGAAGGTGTAAACCATGAAATCAACGCTGGACGCATTAAATGCATTGAAATTCACGATCATGGTTTTGTCTTGGGCGATGGCTGGATGAGCCTGCAACATCGCCTTCACCGCGGCAACAATGGCGTTCATCTCTTGGATATCGTCATAGCGAATGCCGATGGTTTCATAGATTCGGCGGTTCAACATCCGTGAGGGGTTTTCCAGTGCGATGGTCGAAAAGGCCGAGTTCGGCACATACAGCGGGCGTTGGTCAAAGGTCCTGATCTCCGTCAATCGCCAACCAATTTTGACCACCGTACCTTCAATATCTCGATCAGGACTCCGAATCCAATCCCCCACTTTGAAGGGTCGATCCATATAGATCACCAGCCCACCAAAGAAGTTTGCTAAGAGGTCCTTAGCCGCGAACCCAACCGCGATACCGCCAATGCCTCCGAAGGCCAAAACCCCCGAAATACTCACCCCCAAGGACTGCATCACCATCAACACGGCCGTAATGACGATAGAAATCCTTGCCAGCTTAGCAATGGCCGTCACCGTGGTTTCGTCACCACCAGACGCGATATAGCCTTTCTCGATTTCCTTTGCCATACGGATGACAAAGAGCGTGATCAGCACTATGAGCGCGAGATATCGCAGCGTGGCGATCATCTCGAGTTGGGATTGGCTCTGATGTTCTGCGATCAATTCAGCGGCAACAGAAAGCCCCATTACCCAAATGAGCCATTGCGACGGCTTTGACACCGTTCTTAAAAATGCGTCATCCCAGACACTTTGAGAGGCCTCTGCTCTTCTATTAATGACAGACATGACCCGGTGAAGGAAGTAACTGGCAAGGGCGGTTGAGAACACCACAAAAAAGACTTGAACGACCAAGGGATCCTGAGCCCAGATTCGGAGCTCATTGAACCAAGTTTCAAAATAGGACACGTAAGAATTCCGACGTGGTGGGATTCAATGGGACATCGTGCGGTTGAGGCGACCGCACCCTAGAGTTGGGCGCGTAATCGAATGGGGTGGTAATCCACATCAGGTGCCAAAAGTTGATCGACCTTCTGCCGCGATGACTCTGTGAGATCGGCGCCCATCGAGACCGCCGCTGGACGCCGTTCTCGATCGTCAAGTACCCGTCCTAAATCTGCCAGCATGTCTTCGTCACTGATCAATTCAGGCGCTCCCTCAAGCGAGGTGTCCAGGGGATCGGGAAAATCGCTGGGTTGACCACCGAACCACGTCACTTTGCCCACATCGGCCTCACCTAACCACACGCGCCACGTCTGATCATAATTGGCGCTTCTGAGGAGCGATGTGAGTCGAGCCTCGCTGCTCGATTCCGTCGCCGGGGTCACAAGGACCCGATGCCAGACTTTTGACCCGACTCTGGCTTCTTGAACTGCCGTGATTTGACCTGTGAGCTCATGGGCTTGAGTCGCCTCTTTAACGGCCAGATCCGCTTCAACAAAACTCGCGAGCACCCACATCATTTTAGCCGATGCGGCCAGCGCAGATCCGGATGCGGTCAAGCACAAGCTCATCATAGCTAGGCTCAAGCAACGCTTAAGCACGGGACCGCTAGGGACATTAGAAGTGATGAAACGGCGCACTTCGGGCCTCCATCTGCCATAAAGGAACGGAAGCCTACATTGATCTGCCTGCAAAAATCAATTTTCCAGATAGGTTTCAAAGGGTTGTCTATTGCTGAATACTGTATATACTGCCAGCCTGTATAGATAAACAGCCCTCAATTGCGGAGCATCGCTATGATGAAATTAACCCCCCGTCAGTCTGAAGTGTTGGAGTTGATTAAACAGCACATCGAAGACACCGGTTATCCTCCGACCCGGGCGGATATCGCGCAAAAATTGGGATTCACAAGCGCCAACGCGGCCGAAGAGCATC
>JALRJG010000098.1 GCA_023261215.1 Pseudomonadales bacterium
AATGGTCGGTCGGGCGTGTGGTGTGCCTGGGGTTCGGCCCGGTCAGTATTGTGAACCCAAAATGACCACCGTGGGCTCGCAGGACACGACAGGCCCCATGACCCGAGATGAGCTTAAGGAGCTCGCCTGCCTGGGCTTTTCCGCCGATCTCGTCATGCAATCGTTTTGTCATACCGCGGCTTACCCCAAGCCCGTGGATATTGAAACTCAGCACCAATTGCCAGACTTCATTCGCAATCGCGGCGGTGTATCGCTGAGGCCGGGTGATGGCATCATTCACTCATGGCTCAACAGAATGTTATTGCCGGATACCGTGGGAACGGGCGGTGACTCCCACACGCGGTTTCCTATTGGCATCAGTTTTCCCGCTGGCTCAGGCTTAGTCGCGTTCGCTGCCGCACTGGGCGTCATGCCACTCGATATGCCCGAATCCGTTTTAGTACGATTTAAAGGTGAGATGCAGCCGGGTATCACCCTCCGAGATCTCGTCAATGCCATTCCTTACGCCGCGATCCAGCGAGGTCTTTTGACCGTTGAGAAAGAGGGTAAAAAGAATGTCTTCAGTGGCCGTATTCTAGAAATTGAGGGCCTGCCCAACCTCAAGGTCGAGCAAGCCTTTGAGATTAGCGATGCGTCTGCCGAGCGTTCGGCTGGCGGCTGCACCATTCGGCTAGGCGAAGCGCCCATCAGAGAATATCTGACTTCTAATGTCACGCTACTTAAGTGGATGATCAGCGAGGGCTATGGGGATGAGCGGACCCTGGCTCGCCGAATCGAGGCAATGGAAGGCTGGCTTGCTCACCCAGAGCTTATGGCACCTGATGAAGATGCGGAGTACTTCGAGGTCATTGAAATTGATTTGAACGAGATCAAAGAGCCTTTGCTCGCATGCCCAAATGACCCTGATGATGTTCGACCACTGTCCGAAGTCGCGGGTCGACAAATCGATGAAGTGTTTATCGGCTCGTGCATGACCAATATCGGTCACTTCCGAGCCGCTGCGAAAATGCTGGGGAACGCCAAGTCGATTCCGACTCGTCTTTGGATCTCTCCACCCACAAAAATGGACCAGCATCAACTGATGGAGGAAGGCGTCTACAACGTGTTCGCTCAAGCTGGCGCACGAACCGAGATGCCTGGCTGTTCTCTGTGTATGGGGAACCAAGCCCGGATAGCGCCCAATACAACCGCTGTTTCAACGTCGACTCGAAACTTCCCGAATCGATTAGGCGATGGCGCTGATGTCTTTCTCGCCTCTGCCGAATTGGCGGCGGTCGCAAGCATTCTGGGTCGACTGCCATCCGTTGAAGAGTATCTTGCCCATGCGGCAGAACTCGATACCCTCGCTGATGACATCTATCGGTATCTCAATTTCAACGAAATTGCGTCTTTTCAAAACGCCGCGGATCAAGCCTTAATCCCCGCAGTCAACGTCGTCACGGTCTAGTCTTACCCTCGCCGCGCGCCTCTGGAGGCGCGCGAGCGCGGTCGGCCTGCTATCCCTCGCTGCAAACCGCCTTTTCTTTGCCCCCATCTGGGTGAGGACGTTCTCTAAACATCGGTCCACCAAGAGGAAAGCGTGCACACCATGCCCGAACTCGAGTATCACTATTTAGCCGACCGCCCGGAGGACGTACCCCTCGTGATGTCGTGGTGGCACAGCCATTGGCACGCAAGCATGGGCGATCTTCCGACTTTCACCCAAGATTTTAAGGCGACGCTGGGTAGGCATCACCTACCGCTCGACGTAATCGCCTACCTGAGTGGATACCCTGTTGCCACGGCAGCGTTGAAAGAGCACGAGCTGACAGAATGCTATCCCAACTATCGCTGCTGGTTGGGGAGTGTTTATGTTGCACCTGCCCACCGGGGGCAAGGCATTGCGCACCGACTGACAGAGCATATGATTGAGCTCGCGAAACGCAGACACCTGCCTCAGCTCTATCTTCAGACGGAACACCTAAGCGGGGGTCTCTACAAAGATCTCGGTTGGCGCCCATTGGATCTAAGGCGAGTCAATGGTGAAGCAGTCTTGATCATGGTAAACCCCTTGAACTAGCGCATCCTGGCTTCGGAGGTCATAAAGAACAGAGGGCTGGCAAGCCGACGAAGCCTGAGTCGAATAGCCAACCACTGCCAACGCACGATGCGCAGCCGAAATTCTCGTCTCGAGATCTCTCGTCCGGCATAGTAAACCGCCTGATAGTCGGCAATGATGCTCTCGAGCAAGTTAGAGGCGGGACCCGAAGGGATCATCGTCAAAAGTCGATCGATGGGTTGCGTCGCCAGAAGCGATGCCCGCGGCTCAATCCATCTTGCGCCTCGGAGGATCGCGAGACGATCAAGTGCAGCCGTCGATACGGCGCGTCGATTCGCGCCTCGCAAGCTCTCAAAAAAAGCGATCACGACAAACAAAACGATCAGAGCCCCTAATGCAATGTGAACGGTATCACTCGCATCCAACTCGGGTGAGAACCAGCGAACAAGGTTCACCTGATCGTCCCGATCAAAGTTCAATACCCGCTGATCCCAATAGTGTTGGATCGCTGTGAGCGTAAGGACAAACTCAGCCGCCAAGACACCATCAAGACGCCGATACCAGGCCCAATTTGCGTTTTGAAACCCGGGCAACTGACTCAATGCTTGCAATCCCTCGTTAATCCGCTCCGGTGAAACAAAAGTCGTTGGGTCCACTCGACGCCAACCCTCGCCTTCGATCCAAATTTCAACCCACGCATGCGCATCGTATTGACGGAACTCAACGTAACCACCCATCTCGTTGTAGCGTCCTCCTTGATAACCCGTGACAACTCGAGCCGGAAGGTCCGACAAGCGTGCCATGGCCGCCATGGCGCTGGCAAAGTGCTCGCAAAATCCTGAGCGCGTGACGAACAGAAAATCATCGACAGGATCGCCCAGAGCCCTTGGTGGGGTTAGCGAGTAGCGGAACTCGCCCTCTAGAAAAAATCGCCGTAACGTGCGAATTCGCTCCCCCGGTGACTGACGATCCATCGCCTGCGCCTCGATCCAGGAGACCAGTCGAGGATGGTTCTTCGGATCAATCGCGGTCAACCGCTCACGTTCTGTAGAAGTCAGTGATGAAGCAACTTCACGCGTCTCACGATAATTGAGGGAAAATTGCGCTCGTTGATTGAAGGGCGCCCGCGCGCGAAGACGATCATCGCTCAACCTTTGAACCCCAAGTGGGTAAACACCATCGAGATACTCCAAGTAAGGCAAAACGTTTAATCCGTTGGGTTCTAAGATCAGCTGGTAACCCAGGCTCTGATCCTCCGCGGCTTGCCACCGCCGAGATAGGCGCTTCGCCGCTTGGTCGATTTGCCAGGTGCGCCCATCAAATTCCGTGAGTGTATAAGCGCGGATATAGCGAGTCGCCAGCGGCGGGGTGAGACCATCGAACGCGACCCGCAGGGCGAGCGTGTCATCTTCGATCAACCGCCCGATCGACCCCATCGAGAGCCGATCCGACAAGCCGGTCTTCGCCGACATCGAAGGTTGGGGTACGGCCCACAGGGGCGGAAGTCTCGGCAAAAAAAGGAACAGCACCAAGAATGCTGGAAACGCGAGCGCTAAGATTTTCGCGCCTCGACCGATCAGTGCCTGTGGGCGAATGACCCTGGCGCTGTTGACCTGAACCGACACCAAAGTTGTCAGGGCGATGCCCAGCAATGCGTAAAGTGCAGCCAACATCGATTGATCATAAAGAAACTGGGCCATCATCACGATGTAACTCAAATGTAAAATTTGGAAGGCATCTCTCGTCTGATTCAACTCAAGCGACTTCGAGGCATACATCAGCATTAGGAGCGCGACCCAGGGTTCAATTAGGAGCAGACTTTGATATTCAAGAACGAGTGCGATGCTCGCGATAAGGACCCAACCGACCTTCCAAAAAGAGGAACTGGTCTTCTTCATGCCTTGCGTGACCAGAAGACGATCGAGCATTGCGGCACAGCTGATCAATGCCACCCAGATTGGAAATAGCCTCCAGAGCGGCAGGAGCAGGACCACTTGCAAAGCCATGAGGCTTTGGACCTTGATTCCGCTGAGCATCATAGGCTGCTCTTCTCTTCCGCAACAGCTAGGAGCCCCAGTGCTTGCTCAAGGTGTCGCTCGCCTTGCGAACGAGGCAGCATCCTGCCCGGAAGGACGAGGGAAAAGTCTAGCTCTCGGTGCGTCAATTCAATCGCCCAATAAGCCAAACGCTGAAGTGCCGCCTCGAAGGTTAGAAATGGATAGTCCTCCCAAGAGAGCGTTCTTTGGTGCGCAACGGGCGCTTCAAATTCTTTGACATAGAGCCCTGAAAATCGAGCACTCACTCGCCAATCAATGGTTCGCGTGTCGTCACCCGGCTGATAGATCTTTGCTCCAACCTTGGCATCACTTCGCGCCCAACTGGGCCTTGCCGACTCCAGAGTTCCTTCGGATCGTTCTGGTTCAGGTAATTCATCTTGTACCGGACTGGGGTAAGCGAGGCTGTGATTTGAAAACTCAATCAAAGACCAAGCTCGAAACAGCCCTTGAGGATACCGTGTTTCGAGGCGCAGCCGTCCTGGATTAAACACCCCTCGTTTTGAGGGGCAAATAGGTACTTGGATCGTGTTTTGCTTGCGCCTCTCGACTTCGAGGAGCCGCGGCATCTCTCTTGGGTAGGCACAGTCAATGGCATGATGATCATGGGAACTAGTTGCCATGAGCGTCGAAAAATCTCGCTGGCCCACTTCAACGAGAGATGGCGGGGATAGTGTCAGCGTCAGTCCGGCCAGATTTTGATAGGTCTGGACCATGACCACGAGGAACATAGCGAACATATAAAACGCCAATGCGAGCATGAGCGTGTTTTGATAGTTGATACCGGCAACCCACACCACCAGTGCGCAGAGAACAAACAAGAACCCCTGCCCAGTGGGGACAATAAAAATATTGTTGAGCCCTAGCGTATGAGATGGCGTAGGTGGCACACGCCGGTTGAGCCATCGCGCGAAACGAGGACTTTCCTGAACGCGGTCAATCCACTGGCTCATGTCAGGTTACAACATTCACTTCACTAAGCAGCTGCTCGGCGAGTTCCACGCCAGATCTTGGTCCGTGGCTCGCACTGATCAAGCGGTGGCTGGCCACTGCAACAAACACTCTCTGGACATCGCTCGGGAGCACGTGATCCCGCCCTTCCATCCAAGCATTGGCTCGAGAAGCCGTCACGAGAGCCATGCCACCCCTTGGGGACAACCCAAGCCGACACTGAGGCGATGTTCTAGAATGCTGAACCAACCGATAAACGTAGTCTGCAAGTGTCTCGCTGACACGCACTTGATCAACTTCAGCCTGAAACGCTGACACCTTTTTGGGCTCGGTGGCCGCCTCGATTTGCTGAATCCGAGATCGACGATCGCCTTCAGTCAGCAACCGAACTTCCGCGTCGCTATCGGGGTAGCCAAGCGACAGACTGACCAAGAATCGATCCAGTTGGGATTCGGGTAAAGGATAAGTCCCTGTTTGGAAGAAAGGATTTTGCGTGGCGATAACAAAAAAAGGCTCAGGCAATCGATGAGTCACGTGGTCAGCCGTGACTTGGCGCTCTTCCATAGCTTCAAGCAGTGCCGCTTGAGTCTTGGGCGTGGTTCGATTGAGTTCATCGGCGAGCAATACTTCAGTAAACACTGGGCCATTTTTCCACACCAAAGTTTGGGTGGCCGCGTCCCAGTAATTCATACCTAAGACGTCAGCCGGCATCACGTCGACGGTGAATTGCACCCGTTTTTGCGCCAGTCCAAGCACCGCCGAGAGCGCTTGGGCCAGGGTTGTTTTGCCCATGCCTGGCAAGTCTTCGATCAAGACGTGCCCGCGCGCAAGGAGTGCAAGCACAGCGAGCCAGATCTGTTCAGGCTTACCCAGAAGAATGTCATTCAGCTGGTCGACCACCGGTTGAATTGGTGAGGGCATCGCGGATCACTTATTGATAATTATGGAGATCGATAATCTCTTTGGGCGTCACACGCGCTTGCTTAGCGACGTCATTCCTGATCGATTCAACGCGATCGAGGTAGGCCTTATCAACCCCTCCGGTGACATAGTCACCATCGAATACCGAGCAATCGAAGGTCTGTACCGCTGGGTTAATG
>JALRJG010000099.1 GCA_023261215.1 Pseudomonadales bacterium
TGAGCTGGCCGACCCAACCACAGACTTGAAGGCGATCCTGGCGAGCGCAGGCTAGTTCAAAAGCCCTATACTTTTTGCGCCACTTCGCCAATAATCGCCGCACCAGGAAACCCAAATAAGTACCACGGAGTAGAGTAATGCCCACCGTTAAGTTTATTGAGCACAATGGCACAGAGCATGTTGTCGAAGGAAATGAGGGCGACAGCTTGATGATCGTTGCCACGAGCAACCTGGTACCGGGTATCGATGCTGACTGCGGTGGCGAGTGCTCTTGCGCGACCTGCCATGTCACGATTGACGACCCATGGCAGGGCAAATTGGCCCCTGCATCTGCGACAGAAGAATCCATGCTCGACCTCAATCCGGATAGAGAGACCACCTCTCGGCTTGCCTGTCAGATTCCGTTGACCAGTGACATCGACGGCATCGTTGTAAACCTACCGGAATTCCAATACTAGACATCCTCCCGCCCGACCGTGGGTACCAAGCACTGATGAGATGAGCACCGTTGCATCACCAGTGTCGGGCACTGGCACTGAGAAATCCGCGCGCTAAATCTTCTGATGCATTGAGCTAGGCCCAGGTAATAGGCATCCTCAGGTGCGCGTATACCCCATCGTTGTGGAGGACTGCCTCCGGCCCGCTATGCTTCCAACCCCGGAAGGTAGCCACCTTGGCCCCACTGCAAGCGACGACACGCTGCCTTCTATCCGGCCATCGAGCCTCTTTAAAACACCCTCAGCTCGACGCGAGCGCGCGGCAGGAGTCCCTTCTCCTTGGATTTGTGAGGGTCGGCATAAGACAAGTTCGTGTTGTTCCTAGCGAAGTTATTAACGCATCGGACGGGCTCTGATCGATTCATTTTGGCTGGATGCGAGATCAACATAGAGGCGCACCCCGCAAACGCCCCTACCTCGCTTGAGGCACTCTCCATATCGATCAACTGCCATCGTTGTACTCAAACGGTCAAGCTAAACGCGAGCGGCTCCTATGACCCAAAGACCCTCCACCCTCTGTCGAACAAATCTGATTCGACCTGATCCAAAACAGCCTCCCGGGATTCCAATGGGTGGGTATTTAAAGTCTCGAAATCAACGACAAAATCACCGGGCATGGGCCCCTTACGCCTTTGAAAGCCTGAGTAGACCGGCACTCGGGGACATGTGCAAGCGTCTAAGATGCGCGATATAGTCAGTGTGACATCGAGCAGACCGTCTATGCGGTTTGTACGTCCTTACCAGGCTGAATCCCTCGAGCGAGGTTGGAACGCGGCGCCACCCTGGATTCGATACAAAGACTGCGCTCTGCGGACGTCTCGCCTGAGTGGCATCGACTCCAACGGTCCAGACGGCAGAAGCGGACGCCAGACCCGCTCAGGTTAATCATGCGAGCCATCGGAGTGGTTGCCAGGTGGCGCAACCAGGGGAACGTGAGCGCAGAAGGTACCATCCAATCGAAGTGGGCATCTTCGGCGCACTTGAGCTTGTAAAACGTCGGCCCCAACCAACTGATTACTTCCGCACGTGGATAGGGCAGAATGAAAGAAAGACAGATTGATTGAAGTCCAACCATTTAAAGATTTAATAGTTACCAGGGTCCATGACCCTGAGTCACAAAGGAGCAAACCATGAGTGAAGCGATCGATTTCAACCGGGATTCGTTAAACGATCCCTGGTCGGTGCCTCTGGCTGATTTGGACCCAAGCCAACCCATTGTTTTCCAAACCGATTCACAATTCCCCATCTTCGAAAGGTTAAGACAGGAAGACCCTGTTCATTATCACGAAACAGGCCTTTTTGGACCTTATTGGTCGGTCACGAAATTTAACGACATTATGGCCGTCGATAAGGATCATGCGCGTTTCTCCTCAGAATCGGGCATTACGCTGCCTGATCGCCAAGCTGATTTCACGACGCCGAATTTCATTAGCATGGATCCGCCCAAACACGATGTGCAGCGAAAAGCTGTCACTGGGGTTGTAGCGCCGATGAACCTTGCGAAGATGGAGCCCCTGATCCGGGGCCGCGTATGCTCCATCCTTGACAGCCTCCCGGTCGGTGAGTCCTTCAACTGGGTCGACAAAGTCTCTATTGAGCTCACGACCCAAATGCTTGCCACGCTATTCGATTTCCCATTCGAAGATCGACGCAAATTGACCTACTGGTCCGATATGGCCACCAGCGGCGAACTCGCGGGCGGCCCAACACCAGAACCCGCGCGTCGAGCTGCACTTCTTGAATGCCTCGATACGTTCCAGGGTCTTTGGGCGGAGCGAGAGGGGAAGGTTAGCGACGGCGCCCTTGACCTGGTGACCATGCTCGCTAACAGCCCTGATACGCAAGACATGGATCCTATGGAGTATCTGGGCAATCTTATTCTCCTCATTGTGGGTGGCAACGACACAACGCGAAACTCTATATCTGGGGGCGTATTGTTCCTCAACCAAAATCCAGACCAATACGCAAAACTCCGAGCGAACCCCGATCTTGTGGCCAATATGATTCCGGAAATCATTCGCTACCAGACCCCTCTTACCTACATGCGACGAACCGCGCTTGAAGACGTCGAAGTCGGCGGCAAGACCATTAAGGCAGGCGATAAGGTGGCAATGTGGTATGTCTCGGGAAACCGCGATGATGAAGTTATCGATCGGCCCAATGAATTTATCATTGATCGAGCAAATCCTCGGCACCATTTGTCATTTGGCTTTGGTATTCATCGATGTATGGGCAATCGTCTTGCCGAGATGCAGCTGCGCGTACTTTGGGAAGAAATCTTGAAACGGTTCAGCCTAGTCGAAGTGGTAGGTGAGCCGGAACGAGTCCAGTCAAGCTTTGTGCGAGGTTATTCGGATCTGCCGGTTGTGCTCCACGCCCGATAAGCGCACCAACAACAGATCCCTCAAGAGAGACCAGCGACTCACCCTCGCTGGCTTTCTTGGACCGAAGTCAAACATCAGGGATGGCCCGCAATCTTCAATTCGTGTTAGGGAAGATATGAGCATGCGGCCTCCCCACTTCTAGGAATAATAGAACCCCCTCAAAACCGAATCGAGCAATCGCTTGCGCGCCAAGCGCGTCTTTCTAGCGTGCAGAACGTTGCAGATCGACGAAGAAAGTTTTTGTCACTCTGGATTAAGTGACAGGGAACGTCTCAGGCAGAGACTGCAATCAATTGAGACTCGGCGATCGCGCGTTGAGCCGGCATCGGCACACCAGCGGATGCCATTAAGCGCTCGGCAGTGGCCAGGCACTGACCACAGTTTGATGCGAGCCCGTAATCCGAGCGAACATCATCGAGGCTAAGCCCTTCAGCGCGATAAGCGTCAAGGACCTTTGATGAGATATTGTTACAGATGCAAACGATCATGCGCGCAATTGTAAATGCGAACGATTCGCAATTGCAACGAATTTTTTGTATCAACATCGCTCGCGCTAAGCACTGACTTTGCCCATCACCTTTTGGATTCGTGCCCCCTAACCCACCACTGATGCTTGGCGTGAGATCAATGTTGACTCGCTCCGGGACCCGCTGGGCAGACGCCCCATTCAACAGGCCGCGCGCATCAAAGCGGTTTAGGCTCGCCTATTGATCGCAATTTCATGGTCCCGCCTCCCTCAAAGGGTCGTCGCAGGATCGGAGCCTAGGCATTGGCTAGGCCAGATGGCTCTGGGTCGGTGACCTGAAGCCAAGCGGTACGAACGTCTTTCCCCCTGAGCATCGCTTTGGTCTAACCCCAAATGAGGTGATCTCGGTCAGGTTTAGCCGACGGATCTGACACGTCGCAATAGATTGCGCCTAGGGATGCCAGCCTCTTTGAAAAATGTTGCGGCTTCCGGGCAAGAATGGCTTACGTGACTCAATACATCATGGGGACCCGGAGAGCGTCCCTTTCAGACAAGTTAAAGATCGCTCACTCGCCTTTAGCACGCGAGGGAGATCACCTCAACCTACGCACGCAGGTCCTGCTGCGCTATGATTTGTACCGTCCACGGAGTAAAACCATGAAGCCACAGAACGCAGAGATCACCGGATTACTCAATGAGGTGCTAAAGAATGAGCTTACAGCCATTAATCAATATTTCTTGCACGCGAAGATTCTCGAGGATCAGGGTTATAAAGCACTGGCGAAAAAAGAACGAGCGGAATCCATTGAGGAAATGGAGCACGCAGATTGGCTGATGGATCGAATTCTATTTCTTGAGGGGTTACCGAACTTGCAGGATCTCGGCAAACTCATGATCGGCGAATCGATTCCCGAAATACTGCAGTGTGATCTGGCTCTGGAGCACGAGGCGATTCCAGTGCTGCGACGAGCGATTGCCGCAGTTGAAAACGCGCAAGACTATGTGACGCGAGATCTACTGAACAAGATACTGACCAATGAGGAATCCCACGTTGATTGGATAGAGACTCAACTGGGCTTGATCCAGGGCGTCGGTCTTGAGAATTATCTTCAGTCACAAATCGCTTCGGACTAAGTTCGTGCAGGCCAACATTGCTTACGCTGAAGATGGGGAAGGCGTTCGTCTTTACATTCATAATAAAGAGATCGCTCAATACACCAGCGTGACTGCTTTGGTAGAAACTCACCTCAAAGCCAAGCTCGCAACGACTTCGCGCGAAGAAGCTACCTACGCGCGTTTGAAGCGGTTATACCATCAACCCTGACATCGAGATCCACGTGCAGCTGGTCAGCATTCTTCATACAACTGCTTATGAGTTCGATCGGACTGTTCAACTCGGTCCCCACCAATTGTATCTGCGCCCCCGAGACGGTTTTGATCTGCGCATCAGCAGCTCAAGACTGGATATCTCTCCTACGGCCTCAGTTCGCTGGATGCGCGACCTCTTTAACAATTCCGTCGCGGAAGCGTCGTTTAATCAACCCACAGATCGACTCATTATCACGAGCCAAATTGTCGCTGAACAGTATTACCAATGCGGCCCGCAACTTGGGATTGAAACCGCGAAAAACCCTGCGATGGCTTCGGGTCACACCCTGAAAGCTTTAGCCGCCTTTCAGCAGGCGGCTGATCCAGAGGACACAGAGCTGCCTGACTGGCTCCATCTCGACCAGCATGTCTCTTGTGCGGAAGCGATCGACCGACTCATAGAAATGGCCAGCCATATCAAAGCGCATTTCCATTACACCAAGCGCGAAGAGCCCGGTGTCCAGTCAGCCTTGGAGACGTTGAGCCAAGGCTCAGGGTCGTGCCGAGACTTTACCTGGTTGCTGATGTGGGCCTTGAGGCGACATCATTGGCCAACACGTTTCGTTACGGGCTACCTCGTGTCCGAAGCCCACCCTGACGCCAGCGGTGCGACTCACGCTTGGCTTGAAATCTTCTTAGACGCTTTGGGATGGGTAGGCGTTGACCCTACCTGTGGGGACCTCGTCCGAGGCAAACAAATCGCCGTGGCCACCTCTGCAAACCCAGATCAACTCCCGCCTATCGCAGGATCTTTTGTGGGGCCGACACAGACCGAATCGAGGATGTCTGTGAGCGTGGAAACCGCCTTCATCAACTCACCAAACGTTGACGCTCATCTCACTTCGAATCGGTAGCGGCCCGAACTGATCCATAATCGCGACATCGGCCGCATCGCGACCATGCATCACCGGCGCGCGCAAGGCCCCAGGTTCAGAATACGTGGGATCCAAGACATACCACCGCCCCCCCAAGAAAACTTCGACCCACGCATGAATATCCTGAGGATCAAGGCCTTGGACGTAGCCCACCACATAGCGAGCAGGGATCGAAATCGCACGCACCATACCAATCAGTACATGTGCGAGATCTCGGCAAACACCATGCGCTTGTTTGAGCACTTCACTGGCGGATAAGGGCCGCGCACTCATGCCTGGTGTGTAAGGTAACGTCTTTCTAACCCAGTCAAAAAGCGTCAGTACTTGCTCGCCGCCCGTTGATGTCCCTGCTAGCACCTCAAACGCGATGATGCCTAGCCGATCCGAGTCCACATAGCGGGAAGGTTGCAGGAAAAGAAGCGTATCCTGGGGCAATTCTTGTACGGGGCTAAACGGCAGCAAGGGTTTCAGGGCCAACTCAACACCGGGTTGCGCGGTCAAACGATAATCGATCTGATGCA
>JALRJG010000009.1 GCA_023261215.1 Pseudomonadales bacterium
AGCATTTCTCTGAGGGGTTGATGATCATAGACAGCGAGGGTGTGCTGTCTTTCGTGAATCGACATGCGCGGCAATTGATCCCCGAGCTGGCCGAGAGCATGACAAACCAATCTCGGTTTGAGGATCTCTTGACTTCACTGGATAACGAACTTGATCCAGAGCTTCAAGGTGCTGATGCCGCTGAGTCCTTGTCGGACTGGTTCGAGCACGCGCGGCACATAGGGTTTGGCTCGGTCGATGTGGCGCTCGCAGAGGACCGATGGCTCCGACTCAATCTCAGTTCGATTCCAGAAGGCTTGCAGGTCGTCACACTGGTTGAAACAACAGAGTTACGACGGGTGGTCATGGCGGCTGAAAATGCGGCGACATCAAAGAGCAATTTCTTGGCCAGCATGAGTCATGAGATTAGAGCGCCGATGAACGGGATCATCGGCATGGTCGATCTTTTAAGGCGCACGCAGCTCGATGATGACCAAAAGGAGATGCTGAACACCATCAAGGATTCTGGGCACTCGCTGCTCGCTTTGATTAACGACATCTTAGATATTTCAAAAATCGAAGCTGGAAAAATTGAGTTAGAGAAAACCGCGTCCGATCCCATCGGAGTGGTCGAACAGGCGCTCGCAGTGGTGGCCCCTAACGCCGCGAAAAACCAGCAATTACTGATCGTCCAGGGCGATCCGACTCTGCCCATTAATTTGATGATCGACAATTTGAGAATCCGTCAGATTTTGACGAACTTAGTGGGTAACGCGATTAAGTTTTCGCCGATTCGATCAGAGATCGTGGTGCGAATCGACTTGCTTGATCAGCAACCCGGTCGCGGTGCGCATGTCAAATTTTCTGTCATTGATCAAGGGATAGGGATCTCTCAAGAAGCTCAGGAGGGCCTGTTTGAAGATTTTGCCCAGGCGGAGAAGTCCACTTCGAGAATTTATGGAGGCACGGGGCTAGGGCTATCGATTTGTCGCCGCTTGGTTGAAACCATGGAGGGCAGTATAGGCGTCGTCAGTGAACGCGGCGCAGGCTCGGAATTTTATTTCGACCTTTGGTTCGAACCAGCGGAAGATTTACCAACCAGCCGACCGAAAATCGATATGCGCGTGGCTGGGGTTGCCTACGTGGGAAGTTCCAATGCGACCTATGACGCATTAAATATGATGCTCAGTGCCCACGGGGTTCGGACGTTTATGGTCAAAAGTACGGGGGAATTAGGCGAGACAATCAAGCAGCTTCCGGGTGTTGAGCTCGTGGTCGTACTGTCGAATGAATTCAACGAGTCGCAAAGCGCTGCGATCTTGAAGCAGGTTTCAGCGCAATTTGATCATGCGCGGTTCCTAACGCTAACGAATGACCAGCGCAGGCGATCTCGAGCGATGTCTGATGATCACTATGTGTTGAGCGCAAACCCCCTCTATTGGCAGGATGTGGTTGCTGCTGTGGCTCGTTTAAGTCGCGTTGACTTCGAGCCTGCGATGCTGGGCTTGGCTGAACAGGAGATTCCCGAAATCGTTCCGCTTTCAGCGAGCGAGGCTTCGACCGCGGGACAATTAATTCTCGTGGCAGAAGATAATGTGATCAATCAACAAGTCATCCAAAGGCAGATCAATGCGCTCGGACTGGCCTGCGAGTTGGCGAATGATGGTGTGCAAGCCCTGGATCGTTACCGAAAAGGTGGTATCGCATTACTCCTTACCGACTGTGATATGCCCAATATGGATGGCTACGAATTGTCGCGCCAGATCAGGCAGAGCGAAGAGGGGACAGGACACCGTCTCCCGATCATCGCGATCACTGCGAATGCCATGCAGGGTGCAAGAGAAGCTTGTGCTGAAGCGGGAATGGATGATTATTTGGTTAAACCGCTTGAGATCCCTGCGCTGCAGGAAATGCTTGCGCTCCATTTGAAGGCTAAGTCGGCATCGCCAACCGAAGCCTTTGCCTTTGCTGACCTTGAAGACGTGCCAACGAGCGCGCTGCTTCAGCCTGAGACAGGCAATGAAGAGACCCCCTCAGAACGGCTGGAGATCGAAGCGCCTGCGGCAGCATCCGTCCTTGATCTAGACGAGATGCGGGATCTTTTTGGAGACGATGAGATGCTGCAAACCATTCTTGACGAATTCGTTGAGGTTTCAAGAGAGACCGTCGACTTGATCTTGCAGGGTGTTGAGTGGGGAGATGCTGAGGCCGTCGGCCGGCAAGCACACAAATTGAAATCCTCGGCGCGAACAGTGGGCGCTCATCAGCTTGCTGATATTTGTTTGGTGCTTGAAAAAGCAGGCAAGTCTGACGACATGGCAGTTATCACTGAACAAGCACCGGCCTTAGAGCCTTCATTCGCTGCCGTGATCCAAGCCATCGAGGGAATGAAATAGCGAGATCCCTTTGTGGCGCTAATCGTCTTCGCCAGGTGGTCGCATCGACAGCTTCGCTGTAGCGATCATGTTATCTTTTAATCGAACCACTTCTAAACGATAGCGATTAATTTCGATGCTGACCGGTGCCTCCGGAAACGTTTCCAAATGATCGGTCATTAATCCGTTGAGCGTTTTGGGACCATCTGACGGGAGATGCCAGGACAACGCCCGGTTAATACTCCGAATGGTCGCGCCACCATCGACGACGAAGGACCCGTCCTCTTGCGGATGAATATCTGAACTTGCTGAGGCCAGATCTGTCGTAAATTCGCCAACGATTTCTTCGAGAATATCCTCTAGCGTGACGATGCCTTGGACGTCGCCATATTCATCCACCACCAATGCGATCCGCTCCTTGCGTGACTGGAAGTTTCTGATCTGTCGATGCAGTGCGGTGTTTTCTGGGACGAAGTAAACCTCGTCGATCTCCTGTAACAAGGTGGCCTTATTGGGTTCTTCACTGGTGAGAAAGCGGATGGCGTCCCGTACGTGAAGCATGCCCACCACGTGATTGATATCCTCTCGAAAGACAGGCAAGCGTGTGTGCTGAGCGTTTCTCAGCTGGGCGATGATGTCCTCAAGCGGGTCATCAAGATCGATACCAATGATGTCACTCTTGGGAACCATGATGTCATCAACGGTGACCTCATCGAGATCCAGAACACCCAGCATCATGTTTTGCGATTGGGAAGCGATCTTGGCGCCCTCGAACACCAGTGTTCTCAACTCCTCTCGGCTTAAGTGATCGTTCTCTCCCTGTTGATGACGAATACCAAAAAGTTTGAGAAGGAGATTAGAGAGTGCAGACACGGCCCAGACCAAAGGCCAAAGCAGCATTAAAAGCAAGCTCAGGATGTGCGAGGAGGGCAGCGCGATGCGCTCGGGGTAGTTAGCCGCGATCGTCTTGGGTGCCACTTCAGCAAAGATCAGAAATACAAAAGTACAGATCACAGGGGCCCAAGCGACACCGCGTTCCCCCAGAATTTGGATTGCGAGTAAGGTGGCAATGGACGCCGCTGAAAAATTGACAAAGTTGTTGCCAATCAGAATGACGCCCAGCAATCGATCCGGGCGCTCGAGCACTCGGGTGGCTCTGCGCGCACCACCATGACCTTCGTTAGCGAGGTGGCGCATGCGATATCGATTGAGCGCCATCATCGCCGTCTCGGATGCTGAGAAGTAGGCAGAAAGAAAGACAAGTACAAGTAGTGCCCAGGACAGCAGGCTAGTCGACGGATCGTCCAAGAAAGAGGTCTCTCCAGTTGGGCCTGGTGTTGTAAGGGATGAGGCGCAATGCTGTCAAGTTTGGGGGATCAGCACTTCAATGACGAATTTGCTACCGAAGTAACCCAAGGCGAGAATTCCAAAGCCCGCAAGCGTCCACCAGCCTGCTTGACTGCCGCGCCAACCAGCGCGTAACCGGCCCCACAAAAGGACTGCAAAAATGAGCCAGGCCGTGATCGTGATGAACGTGTGGTGGATGATTCCCCTCACATCATAGCTATCGATGAACGCGAACCCTGTGAGGATGCCGAGCGACAGCGCGATCATCCCCAGCCAAATTGACTCGAATAGCATTTGCTCGATGCTGTCTAGCGCGAGTCCCTTTGGCAGGGTGCGGCCTGTTCGAGCCAAGCGATCGAAAAGAGCGAGATAAAGGGCCTGTAAGGCTGCGAGCGCCAGGATGCTGTAGCCAAGAAGAGACAAAATAATGTGAATGAACAGCGGCGTTGGGAGTGCTACTCGAACCATGCCCGTCGTCGGCATCACTGCGAATAGAAGCAGTGATAAACCAGATAGCGGGAAGACAAAGACATCCAAGTGATTCATGGGTCGTCTGAGCTGATTCAACAGCAGCACGAGCGCCATGGCAAAGCTGACGCAAGTCAGCATTAATGCAATACCCAGTGAAATTTGGTCCGCACTTTGGATGGCCGACCAGATGGTGAGTCCATGTAGGCCGACCGCCAAGCCCCGCACGACGGTGCTCTCGAACTTGCGCTGCTGACGGGCGCCTTGAAGGGACAGCAACGCCAGGTAGGCACCAATCAAATAAAAAATCAGTGCGGGGATGACAGACCAGGTTAAGAGACCGTTCATAAGGAGTCGTCGTTCTGCTGCAAAAGGAATATCAACGTATAATAACACTCGCCTCGGTGAAGTCGTGCGGTTCGGCCTTAGGGTGCCGATCTAGCCGTCCCTCGTAAAGTCCTCAGAGTAGGAGCTTCTGTGAAACAAGCGATAGGGTTACCAGTAAGCCGGGATTTGGTTGGAGAAAGTTATGTTTGAATCACTCAGTTCGAGGTTAACCAGCGCGCTTTCAGGTCTTTCGGGTAAGGCGACGCTGAGCGAGACCAATATCTCAGCGACCTTACGTGAAGTTCGCCTCGCGTTACTTGAGGCCGATGTGGCGCTTGAAGTGGTCACCCCTTTCCTTGATCGAGTCAGAAATCGAGCCCTTGGCATGCCGGTGACGCCCGGTCTTGCACCCTCTCAAGCTTTTGTTCGCATCGTTCATGATGAGTTGGTTGATGTCATCGGTGGCCAGAGTCAGGGTCTGGCGCTCGCAACGCAACCTCCTGCGGTGGTGCTCATGGCCGGATTGCAAGGGGTGGGTAAGACCACCACAGCCGCCAAATTGGGCCGTTGGCTGAAGCAGCACGAACAAAAGAAAGTCATGCTGGTAAGCACCGATGTTTATCGGCCAGCCGCAATGGAGCAATTGTCCCGCCTTGCGGAATCTCTAGAGATCGAGTGTTACGAGTCGCAATCGGGCGCGAGTCCAGCGGAGATCGCAAGAGGCGCTCTGCAATCTGCAAAGCGCGCATTTGCGGATGTCCTGATTGTCGATACGGCTGGACGCTTGGCAGTCGACGCCGAGATGATGGCCGAGATTAGCGACTTATCGCAGCAACTGGTGCCCGCAGAGACGCTTTTCGTCGTGGATGCGATGACGGGGCAAGACGCGGCTCAAGTGGCAAAACAATTCAGTGAGACGCTGAACCTGACGGGTGTGGTCCTGACGAAGGCTGATGGTGATGCACGAGGGGGCGCTGCGCTCTCGGTTCGGCAAATCACGGGTAAGCCGATTAAGTTCATTGGATCGGGCGAAGGTGTGGAAGCGCTGGAACTGTTCCATCCCGATCGAATTGTTTCCAGGATTTTAGGTATGGGCGATGTGATGTCGCTCATAGAAGAAGCCGAACAGAAGATCGATAAGAAGAAAGCGGAAAAACTCGCCAAGAAAATCACCAAAGGCAAGGGCTTTGATCTGGAGGACTTTAAGGATCAGATTCAACAGATGAATCAAATGGGTGGCCTGACTGGCATGTTGGACAAGCTACCCGGAATGTCTGCGATTTCTCAGGCGGCGAAGGACCGCGCCACACAAACCAACTTCGGTCAATTTGAAGCCATCATCAATTCAATGACGCCCAAAGAGAGGCAGTATCCTGATCTCATCAGTGGGTCGCGTAAAAAGCGGGTTGCTGCAGGATCCGGAACCCAAATCCAAGACGTGAATCGGCTCCTCAAGCAATTCAAGCAGATGCAGAAGATGATGAAGAAAATGGGCCGAAAAGGTGCGATGACCAATATGATGCGTGGTCTCGGCGGGATGATGCAGCAGGGTGGTCCGCCTCGATTTTGATTCCGCGAAAATGATCATCGATGAGTTCGAATTCGCTTTTTCGCCTTACAATCATCGGGTTTGAATCGACTGAATAATCAGCGATCCCCACATTGAGATCGTTAGGGTTATCCACTACAATTGGCGCCCCTTGAAGGGGGTGGTTTCTCCCTTTCGGCGTGTTTGAGCTGTTCTGAGTCCCTTCAACGGGGCTTTATAGGTAGAGGAGCAGCCAAATAAATCGTGTTAGATCAACAGGCCCTTGGTTGATTTCCGCAGGGGTCATGGACTGAAGTCACAGGGTTCAGAGCGGTTAGCGCTTTTGGAAGTCAAAGCTAAGTGCGTGAGCACTGGGGTTAAATGCGGCATTTGTGATGCCTTGCAAGCCGTTGCAGGCGCGAAGAATCAGAAATAAAGGAAGAAGGTATGGTAACCATCCGATTGGCCAGGGGCGGAAGCAAGAAGCGACCCTTCTATCACATCACGGTGGCAGACAGTCAGCGAAGCAGAAATGGCCGATTTGTTGAGCGCGTTGGATTTTTTAACCCGATTGCCCAGGGTGCGGACGAGAAAATGCGTCTGGATCTTGATCGGATCGAATTTTGGATTCGTCAAGGGGCGCAACCGTCTGAGCGAGTGGCAAGCCTCATTAAGCGATATCGAAAAGCGGCCTCAGCAACGACATCTGAAGAGGCCGCCGCTTAGTCGAGTTCCACGCGTGTGAATGAATTGACAAACACGCGACTGAGAGTAGGGACGGTCAATGGTGCGCACGGCATCAAAGGCTGGAACAAGGTGTTTTCCTACACAGACCCCAAAGAACAGATCATCAGTTACCAACCGTGGTTGGTGGGCTCAAGCGCCGCCCTTCAGCCCTTAGAGGTGATTGAGTGGCGCTGGCAGGGTGAGCGGCTAGTCGTCAGGTTTAAAGATGTTCTCAGTCGAAACCAGGCGGAAACGTTGGTCGGCAGAGAAGTGTGGATTGAGCAGAGTCAGCTCGAACCGCTCGCCGAAGAGGAATATTACTGGCATCAACTCATAGGCCTTTCGGTCATAGATGAGGCCGGCCATGCGCTTGGCTCGGTTAAGTCGATGCTGGAAACCGGCGCAAATGATGTGATGGTGGTTGGCTTCGAGCGCGATGCCGTCCATCAGGAACGATTGATTCCCTATGTTTGGGATCACATCGTTAAGGACGTAGACCTTCACCGTCGAAGAATAACGGTGGCTTGGTCAGAAGATTACGATCGATGAAGATCTCGGTGATTACGTTGTTTCCCGAGATGTTCACTGGGGCCATGCCCTGGGGTGTGACTTCACGGGCCTTTGCTGAATGCGGCCATGAAATCTCGTTGATTCAGTTACGGGATTTTGCAACAGATCGTCACGGTACGGTTGACGATCGGCCTTACGGAGGCGGCCCCGGCATGCTGTTGAAGGCTGAGCCTTTGCTCGCGGCAATTGGTGCAGCCAAACGGGCCTCGAAGCCGGGTGCCAAGGTGATTTTCTTCTCTCCCTCAGGGGAGGTGTTGAAACAACAACATTTGGAGGCGTTTTCGAGCGAGGGTAGCGACCTCATATTGATCTGCGGGCGATATGAGGGCATTGATCAGCGCGTGATTGATGCGGCGGTCGATGTAGAGATTTCTCTAGGCGATTTTGTCTTGAGCGGAGGAGAACTCGCGGCGCTGACCCTGATGGACGGGATCGCGCGATTATTGCCCGGTGTTTTGGGTGATGCGTTGTCTGCAGAAGATGAATCTTTTGTTGACGGGCGCCTCGAATATCCGCAGTATACGCGACCCGAGAGGATCGGTGATTTGGTGGTCCCAGAGGTCCTGCTTAGCGGTGATCATCGTTTGATTGACGCGTGGCGACGCAGCGAGGCGCTCGCAAAGACCGAGCAAAGGCGGCCGGACTTGTTGACTGCTTACCCGCCCAATGAAGCGGAAGCCTTGGCGCTTAAACATATGAAAACAGTGGCAAAAACGCTGGAAGCAGGAAAAAAAGATTAAAGCGAAACGTCGAAGGCGTCGAGCACGAGGGGCCTGAGGCGAAGAAACCAGGCACAAATTGAAAGCTGGGGTCCAAAGCCCCGCCTTATCGAAAGTTGAATTGCGCCACATCGCGGGCAGGGCAGCCTTGAAACGTGTGGCGAAGGACTGAGGAGAACGGGGTTATGAAAAATAAAGTGATAGAACAAATCGAGCAGGCACAGCTCAAGCAGGATGTTCCCTCCTTCGGCCCTGGCGATACGTTGGTGGTTCAGGTCCGCGTGGTAGAAGGCAGTAGAGAGCGACTCCAGGCGTTTGAAGGGGTTGTTATAGGTCGCAGAAACCGCGGCCTCAACTCTGCATTTACCTTGAGAAAAATGTCGCATGGTGTTGGAGTTGAGCGAACCTTTCAGTTGCACAGCCCGCTCATCGATAGCATCACAGTCAAGCGTCGTGGCGATGTGCGCCAAGCAAAACTGTACTATCTGCGTGAACGAAGCGGTCGGTCTGCGAGAATCAAAGAGAAGCTGAACTAGGCCCAAGCGTCCTAACGCTTCGGTGCCGAGTCAGTCGGTCTAGACGGCAGTGCCAACGCTCAAGGCGCTGCCAATCGACCCCACAACCCACAAAAATAGGATTCGAGGCTGAAACTGACACCCGTTGTCGGGCAGGGACCTTCTCGTCTCTCTCGTTTCCAAGCTTCGTCGAAGCATCTCCCTCGGCCTCAGCCAAAATTTCTTGAATGAGCGCGGCTCGCGTCTTGGGTCTCACAGCCCGAAAGCAAAGCGCTAATATGCCTTCGTCCCTCTTAGGTTGGACAGGGTCTGACTTCCCCCAAAGCCATCGACATGGGCTTCACTTGACCCCTGGGTCAGCCAGGGTTTCATGCGCCTCACCCTATTGAGACGGGTGCTTTGTTAGCGCTCTCGCGATTCGGCGCTTTTTTAATGATCGTGTTGCCGCGTTTCGATCAATAGAAGACCAGTCCTCTGTATGCGGCCTTTCCATGTGCGCATTTCAATTTTAATGCTACGCTCGAGCTTGTTTAGAGTCAGGCCGTGGTTTGATTGACAAGCAACGCCCAGGCGCTGAGTTATCGAGGGGGAGCCATGTCGGAATCAATTAAAGCGTCAGAATCGGCGAGCGCGTCAGAGTCGATTGCAGGATCAACGAGAGGTGCCTACGGATTATTGGTCTTCTTAACGATTCTGAATGTCATGAATTTCGTCGACCGCCAGCTGCTGGCGAGTTTTTCAAATTTCATTGTGCCGGATCTCGGCTTGAGCAATACCGAATTTGGCTTACTGACAGGACTGATTTTTCTGGCGTTTTATTCAGTCGCGGGCCTTTTCATGGGAACGCTGGCTGACCGATACAATCGAACCAAGCTCATCGCCCTAGGGGTGGCGGCTTGGAGTCTGCTGACCGCGATGTCCGGCTTGGCCAAAGGGTTTGTGAGCCTTGCCATACCTAGAATGTTTATTGGTGTCGGTGAATCCATTTTGACGCCCACCTCGATGTCTTTGCTCTCCGACCGGTTTCCCTCTCATCGTCTGGGCTTTGCCTCCGGGTTCTATTACATGGGCGTTCCAATTGGGGTTGGCGTCAGCCTTTTGATCGTCGGTTATTTAGGGCCGCTCATCGGCTGGCGAAATTGTTTTTATGCGTTGGGGATCATCGGATTTTTGTTGGCTGTGGTCATGTGGTTCATCCGTGACCCCCAAAGAGAACAGTTGATTGCGGATGCGGTTGAGAAAGAGGATCGAACCAGTTTCCTAGACATCATCAAGGCCCTTGTGCGGGCCCTTCGAGCATCCCCAGCGTTGGTGATGACCATTATGGGCGGCGTGGCATTCCATTTCGTGCTCGGCGCCGCCACATTTGATCAGCTCTGGTACGTCCAGGAGCGAGGGTTCGATCGAGCCGAGATTGCGCAATGGACCGGCTGGATTGGCATTATTGCGGGTATGGCTGGCAACCTGTTCGGCGGATTGGGCGGCGATTGGCTGCTCCGAAAGACGGGTACCGGTCGACCCATGTTTTTGTTCTTGGTGATGCTCGTACTGGCGCCGATCAATATTTATTATCGATTGGTGGATCCAGACAGCCTTTGGTTCTGGGTTGGCGTCTTCGCCGGGTTCTTCCAGCTCGGCTGCTTCTACGGGCCAACCTTCTCGACCATACAGGAGCTCGTGCCTCAACAGATCCGGGCTACCGTGGTGGCGTTCTATATTTTGCTGCTGAACTTGGTGGGGGTTGCCATCGGGGTGACGTTGGCGGGTGTTTACATCGACCATCTCATGGCCGCCGGTGTGAGCGAACCCTATACCAAAGCGTTGTTGTGGTTCACGGTCATCTCCATGACGGCCATCCCGCTATTCTTCGCAGCCGGTCGTCGGTTTGAGCGAGACAAAGCTCGGCTCGCGCAGGCGTTCAGTTAGCATTCCCGTGAGTCAGAGGTGTCGGTGAGAGGCGTGGGTGGAGCTTAACCAGACAGTCGATCATCCATCGATGATTGAGCGATATCTCGATCGGATCTGGATGGAAAAAGGCTTAAGCGATAATTCGCTCGCCGCCTATCGGCGAGACCTAACAGCCTTTGCGGATTGGCTAAGCATTAAACGACCAGGAATGACCCTGTTGGCGGTTGGCCGTTTCGATTTGCTTGCCTATGTGGAAAGCCGCTCTGAAGCGGGTATCAAACCTCGCTCTGCCGCGCGTGCCTTGTCAGCTTTGCGATCCTTTTATCAAATGCAGACGCGTGATGGCCTCATCGCGGAAAACCCAACACTCCGAGTGGATTTGCCAAAGATCGGCCGTGCTTTACCGAAATCCTTGACTGAGCAAGATGTCAATGCGCTGCTCGAGGCGCCCGCAATAGAACAGCCCCTGGGACAGCGAGATCGCACGATGCTTGAGCTGATGTACGCAACCGGTCTCAGGGTGTCTGAATTGGTTTCTTTGACCTTGAGCGAGGTCAACTTGAGACAGGGCGTGGTCCGTGTCCGTGGTAAGGGCGGCAAAGAGCGCTTGGTCCCTGTGGGAGAGATCGCGCTGTCTTGGCTTGAGAAATATCTAGTAGAGGCCAGGCCAGAGTTGCTCATTGGCAAGGCGCCCACTGACGTGTTGTTTCCGAGTAATCGCGCCAGGGCGATGACGCGACAAACATTCTGGCATCTCATTAAAAAGCATGCGCTGACTGCCGGGATTAGCCAAGATTTGTCGCCGCACACGCTGCGTCACGCGTTTGCGACGCACCTCATCAATCACGGTGCAGATTTGCGAGTGGTTCAGTTGTTGCTGGGGCATAGCGATCTATCAACTACGCAAATTTACACTCACGTCGCGAAGGAACGTTTAAAGTCCTTGCATGAGGCGCACCATCCTAGAGGGTAAGCGAATGGAATCAACATTGAATCAAGGTAAGATGTGGCGATTCACGAGCTTCGAGGCAATGATGAAGGAAAACGATTCCCTGTGGAGATGCGCTGGTCATGCATTAAGGGTGCATAAGGTTCTGCATTCGCTCTTGTTGACGGCAAGTTTATTGTTTTCGCTCCAGGGGCTGGCCGCGGAGCGCCTTGATGAGTTTGCTGATATTCGAATTGGATTGGCCGCAGCGGGGCTGCCCCTTGTTGAAGTCACGGGCAGTGAGGTGCCCGGTCTCTATGAGGTGAAATTGACGGACGGCACCGTCTTGCTCACAGATCGGACGGGAACCTATTTTGTTGTTGGCGATGTTTATCAGCGGATTAACCAGCGGATCGTCAATCTCTCGGATCTGAGGCGAAATGAAGACCGTAGAGCCCTGCTCGCTAATCTGGATGAGTCAGAAATGGTGGTCTTTGAACCCGCAAGCAAAGACCGAAAAGCGGAGATCACAGTATTCACAGACATCGATTGTGGATTCTGCCGCAAGCTTCATCAGGAAGTGCCTGAATTAAATCGATTAGGGATTGCGGTTCGTTATTTGGCGTATCCGCGAGCGGGTATTGGCTCCGAAAGCTTCAACAAAATCGTATCGGCTTGGTGCTCGAATGACCAGAAACGCGCACTCACCCTGGCAAAGGCTGGCGAGACCATTGAGTCTTTGACCTGCGATAACCCCGTTGCCAAGCACTTTGACTTAGGGGGGCGCATGGGCGTTACCGGCACGCCTGCCATTGTCCTTGAGAGCGGTCGTTTGGTTCCGGGTTATCTCCCAGCTGAACGGCTGGCGGCCGAGCTTGGACTGTCTGTAGATTCTTAAGGTGAGACGGCGTTTTTGACCGCACAGACAGAGGTTCTGGTGACGATGGTCAATAACTCAGCTACACTCGCGGCTTTTTTTGGGTCAGACCATGGACGAAGAATTTCAAAGAATTCAGCGCCTTCCCCCCTATATCTTTAGTGTTACCGATGCCCTGAAGCGTGCGGCAAGAGCGCGGGGTGAAGACATTATTGATTTTGGGATGGGTAATCCAGATCAGCCAACGCCTCCGCACATTGTCGCTAAGCTGATCGAGACCGTGCAGCGCGGAGACACTCATCGATATTCTCAGTCCAAGGGGATCCCGCGGCTCAGGCGAGCCATCACAGACTGGTACCTCCGACGCTACGATGTCGCGCTGAATCCAGAAAAAGAGGCGATTGTCACTCTGGGTTCCAAAGAGGGGCTTGCTCATTTAGCCCAGGCAATTTTAGGTCCGGGTGATTCTGTATTGGTGCCCAACCCGTCGTACCCGATTCACCCCTACGGGTTCGTCATTGCGGGGGCGGACGTTCGGCACGTGCCGCTTACAGATGATGTAGATTTCTTCTCTGAGCTTGAATCCGCGATCTTGAACAATTGGCCCAAACCCAAGGTGCTGGTGCTCAATTTCCCGGGTAATCCCACCGCGCATTGTGTCGAGCTCGAGTTTTTCGAGCGGGTAGTCGCCATCGCAAAAGCGCATGGCATTTGGGTGGTTCAGGATCTCGCCTACGCTGATCTGGTGTTCGATGGCTATACCGCGCCGTCGATTCTCCAAGTGCCGGGTGCCAAAGAGGTCGCCGTAGAATTTTTCACGTTATCTAAGAGCTACAACATGCCGGGTTGGCGCATCGGGTTTTGTGTAGGTAACGAAACCTTGATTGGGGCATTGGCAAAAATTAAATCCTATCTTGACTATGGCAGCTTCACGCCCATTCAGGTTGCTGCGATTGCAGCGCTTGAGGGTGATCAACAATGTGTCAGCGATATCCGGGATATGTACAGGAAGCGACGCGATGTATTGTGCGAGGGTTTGAATGGGATGGGATGGCAGGTCACGCCCCCCAAAGCGACGATGTTCGTGTGGGCTAAAATCCCAGAGCCTTTCCGAGCGCTAGGGTCGCTTGAGTTTGCCAAATTGCTGATTGAAAAAGCCAAGGTCGCAGTGTCGCCTGGCATTGGATTCGGTCAGTACGGCGATGATCATGTGCGATTTGCTCTGATCGAAAATGAACACCGTACGAGACAAGCGTTGCGGGGGTTAAAACGATTTTTTGCGGAGTCGGCGGCCGTCGTTTCGACTTAAATACCGAGAGGATTGATCAGTGAGAATCGGAATTTGCGGAGCTGGGACGGTTGCCTCAGGCGTCGTCAGTATTTTGCAGGATTCAAAAGGGCTCGAAGCGCGGCTTGGATCGAGCGCTATCCAGATTGCCGCCATGGCCTCAAGGCGGGCTTCCGATAATCCCGTCTTTGCAGGGATCCCATTTGAGCTGGATGTGTTTGCAATGCCAAGTCGTGCGGATATCGATGTCATCGTGGAACTCATAGGAGGTATTGACGATGCGTTGAGGCTGGTGAAGGCAGCGCTTAGCGAAGGCAAGTCCGTGGTCACTGCGAACAAGGCGCTCCTCGCGCACCACGGCGCTGAACTCATGGCGCTTGCTCAAAGTCAGGGTGTATCACTCCTTTTCGAGGCTGCGGTCTGCGGCGGTATTCCGATTATCAAGGCGTTGAATGAGAGCTTTGTGGGTAACAACGTCCGGGGTATCGCTGGCATCATCAACGGAACAACCAATTTTATTTTGACCAAGATGGCGGAGCCTGGCGCAAATGCATCATTTGAGACTGTGCTTAGCGAAGCTCAGCGTTTAGGTTACGCGGAGGCCGATCCGACGTTCGATATTGGCGGCATGGATGCGGCGCACAAGTTAGCGATCATGGCGGCGCTTGCCTTTGATGAGCCGCTTCAAATCGATCAAGTGTTCACTGAGGGGATTCAAGAGATTGACGGTGAGGATCTCAAGTGGGCTGAGCGTCTTGGCTACAGGGTTAAGCATTTAGGCATTGCGCTTGCCGACGACACGTCGCTCGAGATGAGAGTTCACCCTGCACTGGTACCCGATCAATCTCAACTCGCCTCGATTCAAGGCGTCACGAATGCGGTTAATGTGCTCGCACGACCTGTGGGTGAAACCTTGTTTACCGGACCAGGCGCGGGCGCGGGACCCACGGGCAGCTCAGTGGTCTCTGATCTGTTTGACCTTGCTCGAGGGGCACCCACTCGGCCACCTCAGTCGCTTTCGGAAGACCGTGGTTCACGTAAAGCGAAATCTATGCTCGAAACGAAGAGTGGTTGGATGGTGAGGCTCAGCGTGCGTGACCGACCAGGCATGATGTCTCAAGTTGGCTCCATCCTCGCGGACCACGGCTTGTCCATCGATCAAATTCAACAACGAGATGCGCCGGACGGCACCACCACGGTGGTGATGATCCTAGATTCTGCGGTCGAGCGCGATTTTCAAGCGTCGTTGACGGCACTCAAGTCACATCCTGACGTGATGCCGGGCGCGCGAGCCATACGGGTCTTCGATCCAGAATCTATTGGTTAGGCGTGTTTTCAAATGTTCAGGACCATGTGACCGAGACCAGAGTATTGGGGTCACGTGTCGTGGAGATCGGAGCCCCTGAGTTCTGAGCCATCGTTGGTTGAAGCGAGAGATCAGTCGCTTGAATAAAGGGCTATGGCAGAAACGACTGAGCGCGAGCCGCAATCTATTGCAGAGAACTCCGGCGCACATGACTCAAGATCACCTAAGGCAACATTGCGGTTTCGAAATACGCTAACTGGGCCTGGATGGCGCAGTGGCATACCCTTGCCGAGGGGGGTATTGAATCGAATAGCTAGAGGCCGCTCAAAGCTTCGTTTAAAATCGCCGGCTTTATGCAGCGCAGGTGCCTTTTTGCCTTCGTCAAGCAGGCGATCAAAGGATTGGGACAATTATGGAAATCAATAGCATCGTTTCGGGGATCAAAGATGGTCAAGCACGCGTTGACGTGCTGAGGGGGTACCTTTGACTACGAAACGAAAAAAGATCGATTAGCCGAAGTTGAGCTAGAACTAGCAGATCCTAAGATTTGGGATCATCCAGAACAGGCACAGAAATTAGGTCAAGAACGCTCAGCACTCGAGACCGTGGTGAAAACCATTAATCGTTTGGATGAGGGGTTTTTAGAGCTCGAAGAAATCCTCGCGCTCGCGGTGGAAGAAAAGGATGCCGATCTTGCATCGGACGCTTCCGCAGAACTTGATCGATTTCAAAAGGATCTTGAGGCGTTGGAGTTTCAACGCATGTTTTCGGGGCAAATGGATGCCAATTGCGCCTATCTCGATGTGCAATCGGGATCAGGGGGAACCGAAGCTCAGGACTGGGCGGAGATGCTGCTTCGAATGTACCTTCGATGGAGCGAATCCCAGGGTTTTAAAGCAGAGATCGTCGAACTCTCTGAAGGAGAAGTTGCCGGGATCAAATCAGCGACGGTGCGTGTGGACGGACCCTACGCTTACGGTTGGCTCAGAACAGAAACCGGCGTTCATCGGTTGGTCCGCAAGTCCCCATTCGACTCAGGTAACCGCCGTCATACCTCCTTTGCGTCGATTTTCGTGTCGCCCGAATTGAATGATGATATCGACATTGACCTGGATATGAACGAGGTCCGTGTCGATACCTACCGAGCGAGTGGTGCTGGAGGGCAGCATGTCAATAAGACGGACTCAGCCATTCGCTTGACGCATATACCAAGCGGCATTGTTGTGCAGTGTCAAAATCAACGATCGCAACATAAAAACCGGGATCAAGCCATCAAGCAGCTCAAAGCCAAGCTGTACGAGATGGAAGAACAGAAGCAAAAGCAAGCGCTTCAAGCAATCGAAGACGCCAAGTCGGATATCAGTTGGGGAAGTCAGATTCGATCTTATGTGCTGGATTCGGCCAGAATCAAAGATTTGCGAACGGGCATTGAAACATCAAACACCCAGAACGTGTTAGATGGCGATCTTAATGCGTTTATTGAGGCAAGTCTGAAGCAGGGCCTTTAATGCCCGTAAGAGCAGTTGGAAGCAGGTTATGAGCGAACAAGAAAATACAGAAGACTTACCGTCATTGATCGCGCAGCGTCAGAGTAAGTTAGACCATCTTAAAGACGAGGGGAAGAATCCCTACCCTAATGATTTCAGACGGTCAGATGTGGCGGCCGATTTGCACGCTGCTTTTGATGGCTTGGAGAAAGAGGAAATCGAATCCAGGAGCGTGAGCGCATCGGTGGCTGGCCGGGTGCTGCTCAAACGGGTCATGGGGAAAGCGAGTTTTTTGACCGTTCAGGACTACTCTGGGCGCATACAAATTTATGTCACGCGCGACGCCTTGGGTGAAGCAGCGTACGCGGCCTTCAAGACGCTCGATATTGGCGACATCGTGGGCGTTCAGGGGACGCTGATGAAAACAATGAAGGGTGAACTCTCGATAGACGCAGCATCCGTGAGGTTGTTGACGAAATCATTAAGACCCCTGCCAGAGAAGCACAAAGGACTCACAGATACTGAAACGCGATATCGACAGCGCTACGTTGATTTGATTGTGAATGAGGAGTCGC